>NZ_JBEZYF010000083.1:0-38763 GCF_040638415.1 Kribbella sp. NPDC026596
ATTCCTTGTCTGCGGCCCCCAGTTGCTGTGAGGTCTTAGGGTTGCGGGCATGGCGATTGCTGAGCTGGCTGGTGGGCGCAAGTTGGAGTACTTGGTTGAAGGGCCGGCGGGTGGGATGCCGCTGGTGTTTCATCACGGCACGCCGGGTGGCGCAGTCCGGTTCGGGCCGTTGGCTGAGGCGGCTGGACGGTACGGGCTGCGGTTGGTCAGCCCCGGCCGGCCTGGATACGGTGCGTCGACACCGGACCCGGGGCGCTCGGTGGGCGACGTGGCGACCGATATCACCGGTCTCCTGGACGCGATCGGCGCCGACCGGTTCCTCAGCATCGGCCTGTCCGGTGGTGGGCCGCATTCGCTGGCGTGTGCCGCCCTGCTCCCGGGCCGTTGTGTCGCGGCGGCCTCGATCGCCGGAGTCGGGCAGGCCGGCGCGGACGACCTGGACTTCGTGGCCGGCATGGGCGCGGAGAACATCGCCGAATTCGGTGCCGCCTTCGAAGGACCGGAAGCGCTCGAGCCGCTGATCGAAGAGGAGGCGAAGGGCCTGGCCGGTGCTGCACCGTCGGATTTGGCCGCCGCCTTCGGTGACCTGGTCAGCGAGGTGGACAAGGCCGCGATGACCGGCCCGATCCTGGACTGGCTCGCCACGTCGGCTCGGCACGCCGTCTCCGAGAGCATCGCCGGCTGGCGTGACGACGACCTGGCCTTCGTCAAGGACTGGGGCTTCCGCCTGGATCAGATCGCGACGCCGGTCGCGATCTGGCAGGGCGACCAGGACCGGATGGTCCCCGAGGCGCACGGCCACTGGCTGGCCCAGCACGTCTC
The DNA here is from genome assembly GCF_040638415.1 of Kribbella sp. NPDC026596. NCBI lineage: Bacteria > Bacillati > Actinomycetota > Actinomycetes > Propionibacteriales > Kribbellaceae > Kribbella > Kribbella sp. NPDC026596. The sequence continues at coordinate 823 of NZ_JBEZYF010000083.1, forward strand.
GGGAGCCACCTTCCACTTCGAACCGGGGGAGGGCCACCTCTCCCTGCTGAACTCCATCGATCGGGTCGTCGCGGATCTGGTCGCCCAGCTCGACTGAGGTCGACTACGCGGGCTTCTGCAGATCCACCCACGCGAACGGTCCGCCGGCCGGGGACGTGACGAAGGAGCGGCCGGTGAAGGACAACGCCGGGTCGGTGCGGTAGAGCTCGGCGAGCTCCTTGCCGGCGGCATCGTCTCCGTTGTCGGAGGCAACCATCAGGGTGGCGATCCGGTCAGTGAGGTCGACGTCGGCGCCGTCCAGGCTGTCGGACATCGCACCCCAGTTGTCCCACAGCAGGAGCTCGTCACCCTGCAAGTGCGCGAGCTGGAGGTGCACGTAGTTGCGGATGAACCAGCCGCCGCGGACGGGAGAGCCGGGGTCGATGCCGTACAGATCGGCGTCGAGGTCACCGGCGCGGACGCCGAGCCAGACCTCGGCGGCGGAGAGGAACGGGCCGGGCGGCATGTCGAGGGAGTTGAACGGGTGATCGCCGGCCGGGTCGAGCTGCGGGTCGATCATCACCCAGCGCTCGCCGTTCCAGTACTCCGCGACGACGTGGTCGTGATTGAACCCGGACGCGAAGTACACCGCGAACCCGATCCGGCTGCGGGCCGGGATCCCCTTGTGCCGCAGGGCCGAGACGAACATCAGCGTGTAGTCCCGGCAGCATCCGACGACGTGGTCGACCGGTTCGCGCGGTACGGCGAGCGCCGTACCGTTCCGTTTCTGGTCGGTCGTCAGCATCGCCGACACCCAGCGATGGTCGATCTCCGCCAGCCGGTCGCCGGTGAACTCGATCCCGCCACCGCGATAGTGGATCAGCAGGTTGCGCACCACCTCGCCGATCCCGGCGACGTCGCCCGGCAACGCATCGAACAGGCCGGCATGTACGCCGGGATCGCTGAACTGAGTCTGAATCGCGTAGTCCATCAGGCTTTCCTTTCGAGAATGGGCAGAGCGATGTCGACGGCCGGCTGGTCGCGCGGTATCAGGTGACAGTCGGGCAGATAGACCTCGCGCGGCGGCCCCGCTTCCGGAAGTCCAGCCGCGCGGACCCAGTCGAAGACCAGGTCGTACGCGAGCATGATCCGCGGGAACGCGCACTCGTCCATCGTGATCGTGCAGTACGCCTCCCGATGCGCCGGTTCGACCCGGATCGCGATCGGTCCGGACGGATCCACCAACCCGGCGAACGGCACGCACACCTCGACCGTCGCCTCGGCCTCCGGCGTGACCGCGCCGTGGTAGATCACCCACGACTCACCGGGCAGCGTCGCACCCGCGGAGACGAGGTACGCGCGGAGCTCGTCGGTCGAGGACACGATCACACCGATCAGCGACTGCTGATCCGTGTCGCTCCGGATCGCCGCGATCTTGGTCTCCGGTACGTCGCGAGTCAGCACCGGACGCGGCGCCAGTCCCGGAGTTCCCGACCGGGACAGCCGGTCCCGCAAGTACTGCAGCGTCGACCGACGGGCCGCGGTGGTCGCCTCCTCGGCGGCCCACCACCGGTCCAGCCGGATCAGCGCCTCCTCGTCGGACCCCGCGAGTACCTCGGCGATCTTGGTCAGCGGCATGTCCACCTGCCGCAGCACACTGATTCGCCTGGCCCGCTCGAGCTGCTCCTCGTCGTACAACCGGTACCCGTTGGCGGGATCCACTTGGGCCGGCGGCAACAACCCGGACACGTCGTACAACCGCAACGCCTTGTGCGAAAGCCCGGTACGCCGCCCGAACTCACTGATCGTCAACACGCGACCATCAAACCCCCTGCCCCAGGGGCAAGGTAAAGCATCAGGCCGGGAAGGCCTTCAGATCCGGCTCGACCCACCCCGTCCGCGCGGCCGGCGAGGCCAAGGTGCGCGACGAGTAGAAGCGCGTCAGCAGCCGCTTGTCCAGGAGCCCCGGGTTGCGGCGTACCAGCTCGTCGAAGCTCTCGTTCGGCTCCTCGGCCATGTGGTACGCCGTCAGCTCCACCCACGCCCTGCTCACGGTGGCGTTGTACTTCTGCGGTGCCCCCGCATACCGCGCGGTCCGCTGGATGCCGTCGCTGACCAACGCGACCGCGCCGGCCGTCCCACACCGCCGTACGGCGAGCCACGTCAATCGCACGTGCTCCCGATGCCCGAACCGCTCACCGGTCGCCATCACCTCGCCCATCAGTTCGTCGAAGGTGTTCATACCGCCGCCAATGCGGTGAGCACCCGCCGAGCCTGGTTCAGGGCGCCCTCGGACATCCCGGCCAGCGCTCGTTCTTCCACGGCAGCGAAAGCTCGCTGCACTTGTCCAGCACTCTTCATGCCAACCTCCGTCAGGGCGATCTCCACAGCTCGCCGATCACCCGGCCGCGCCGCCCGCGTGATGTGCCCCTTCTGCGCCAGCCGATCGAGTACGCCGGTCAACGTCGTCGGCCGCACACCGGCGGCGACCCCCAGCTCGGACACCGTCCGCGCCTGCCCGTCGGCCAGATTCGCCAGCACGTTGAGCTCGGAAGCGCTCAGCCCTAGCTCGGCCAACTCCGTCCCCAGCACCTGCAACGTCACATGCGTCGCCCGCTGCAGCATTACCAGCAACAGTTCATTTTCCACGGATCCAGACTATCCGGATCCGTAGTATCTCGCCACCGGATGTGTGAGCTGCCTCACCGAGCGGAACGTTCCAGGCAGCGGGGCCCTCTTCGGGATGTCGTACTGCTGAGGAGGAGTTATGGGTGTCAGAGGGCTGGTTGTGGGAGTCCATGTCGGGCTCGCCGCAGTGCACGTGTACTGGGCGACCGGAGCGACCTGGCCGGCGCCGGACGAGCGGACGCTGTCGATCGCGGTCCTGGGCGGTCCGGTCTCGTTCAGTCCCGGGGTCGTGCTGCCGCTCGCAGCGCTTCACCTGATGCTGGCGGCGGCCGTGCTGACCAGTGAGCGCCTCAAGGTGAGCAGGCTCGTGGTTGCCGGTGTAGCCGGGGGACTGGCGGCACGGACAACAGCGGGCATCGTCTGGGCCTGCGGAGTCGGCACAGAGACCAGTACGGCGTTCTACTGGCTCAATCTGCTCGTTTACACGCCACTCTGCATCGCCCTCTGCCTCGCCGACCTCAGCCTGCTGCGAACACGCTGGATCAAGACAGTCACAGTCGCAGTGCCTGCAGTTGGCGTCGTACTGCTCTCCCTTGTCGCCTACGCCTACCAGCCCACGGTGCAACCCAGCGCCGCACCGTCAGCCGACTCCCGGCACGTCGACACGCCGCTGGCCCGAATCCACTACCTCCAACGCGGCACCGGCTCACCGGTCGTCCTCCTCTCACCCGGCGCCGCGCCCGCGTCAGCCTGGTCCACCGAGCTCGACGACCTGGCCCGGACCCACACCGTGTACGTCGTGGATCTGCCAGGACAAGGTGAGACCCAGCTGCACGACGACCGGTTCACCTTCGACCTGGCCGGCATGACCACCTCGCTCGGTCAGTTCCTCGACGCGTTGGAGCTGCGGCAGGTCGTCCTCGGCGGCAACTCGTGGAGTGGTGGCTGGGGTCTCGCGTACGCCCAGCGGAACCCGGACCGGGTCAGCAAACTGCTTCTGCTCGCCCCGAGCGGTCTGGACGAGCGCGATGTGTGGAGCTGGGAGATCCTCAAGCAGCCGCTGGTCGGCGAAGCGCTCGCCAAGCTGGCAGCGAACCGGAGCATGGTTGACTCCGCGGTGCGCGGCATGTTCGTCCACAAGGATCTGGTCACGTCGACGCTGGTCGACAGCCTGTGGGTGCCCGGAACGTATCGTGACAACGTGCGATCTATGTACGCGCTCGAGCGGGGCCTCGACTGGAGCGTCACCGAGCGCGCGCTGCCGTCCACTCGGCAACCCACGCTGGTGATCTGGGGTGACCAGGACACCGTGCTGCCGGTCGCGCAGGCCGCTCGATTCGGGAAGTTATTGCCCAACGCAACGGTGCGCATCCTGCCTGGCTGTGGCCACGCGCTCACTGTCGACTGCGCGGACCAGGTGACTCCACTGCTGTCGGATTTCCTGCGGTGATCGACGACCCCGAGCGACTCGTTCGGGCCGCGCAGGGCGGCGACACCCTGGCGATGAACGAGCTCCTCGACGGACTGGCGCCGTACGTCGGTCGGATCTGTGGGCCGATCGCGTTGGCTGACGGACCGGATGCGGCGCAGGAGGCGTTGATCGCAGTCTTCCGTGGTCTGCGCAGGCTCGAGAACCCGGCTGCGCTGTTCGGCTGGGTCCGCGCGATCGCCGTACGCGAGGCGGTCCGGGTGGCGCGCCGGCAGCAACGGCAACTGCCGGCCGACCTGGCGGAGCTGCCCGCGCTGGACGATCCGCAACTCGCGATCCACGTGCAGGACCTCCTCGCGAGGTTGTCGCCGGAGCATCGAGCGGTGCTGGTACTGCGGGATCTCGAAGGCATGGACGAACAAGCGGCGGCCGCGGTGCTGGAAGTGCCGACAGGTACGGCGAAGTCCCGGCTGCATCGGGCCCGGGCGAGTTTTCGGAAGGCGTGGGGATCATGAACTGGCCGAGCGTCGAGCTGACCGACGTCGAGCGATTCCGCGCACTGGCCGCGGGTGTGCCAGGTGCGGCCGTCACGGAGCGGGTGCTTGCCGCGCCGGTCGAGCGGGTGAAGGAACTGCTGGCCGACCTGGATGCGTTCGCCACGATCCAGGCGGACCTGGTGTCGGCGACGCTGCTCGAGCGGCACGGCGATCGGGTCGTGGTGTTGGCGCGGGGCAGGCGAGGGCAGCTGGCGCGGTTGGAGGGTCAGTTCCGGCCGGGGTGGTGCTGGTTGCAGAGCCGGTTCCTGATCATCGGCATGGCCGTGGCGGCCGAGCCGGGTGGCGGCACGCGGGTCGCATTGACCGGCGGGATCCGGGTGCCGGGCCGGGCTGCGATCGTCCCCGTGCGGGTCCGGCCCGAGAGCACCAAGACGATGGATCGCCTCGAGCGCCTTATGCCGGCTTGAGGACTGACGCCGGCAAGGCGGCGAGCAGAGCGTCGGCGTGCCGGCGGTAGCCGAGGTTGTTCGGATGAAAACTATCCGGCGCCAGCATCCCCCGCCACGGCGGCCGCGCATGCCGCGACACCTCAGCCACCGAGAGACCGCGCGCAGTCGCGGTGGTGCTGATCAGCTGGTTGATCCCCGCAACATACGGACTGGCCACCCCACCGATCCGCCAGAAGCGATCGGGCACCGTCAGATCCATCACCACCGACGAGGACGGCAACCGCTCGATCACCTGACGAAGGTGATCCCGGAACCGCCTGGGCGGCGTACCGAGAATGTCGTTGTTACCGATCCCGCACGTCACCAGCGCCGGCGTCAGTCCGTCGAGCAAGGGGAGCTGGTCGTCGAGCACGTGCCGGGTCTGCGCACCGGACCGGGACAGATTGAGCACCCGCCAAGGGGTGCCCTTACGGCGCAGCGCGTTCAGCACTTGACCGACGTACCCGTTCAGTGGAGTCGACGCACCCAACCCCTGCGCGGTCGAGTCACCGAGGACGACCCACAGCGGACCGTCGGCGGCCAGCGATTGCTCGTTCTGCCGCGTCCAGTAGTCCGCATATGTCCGCGCCTGAACGTCGACGTACGCCACCCCGTCCACCCAGCGCTGGAGGGCCAGACGCGAGCTTGTGCGCTCGGCCTCACCCCATCGCATGATCGCGTGATGCAGCGCACCGATCGGCGTCGTCCGCTCACGCACCCCACGGCGCAGCAAAAACATCGGTCCCCCCAGACATGAACAGACGGTGACCAGTGAATGTACTGCAGGAAGGTTAACGACCCAGCAGAGTGCGCGAACGACGCCGACCGGGACCCGATGGACGGGCTCCGGTCGGCGCCGGCGGTCAGGCCGGATGCGCCGTGGAGTGGTCGCGGCGGCGCTGGATCCCGAGCGCGATCCCCAGACCTACGCCACCCAGCGCGATGCCGCCCAGGGCTCCCAGCGCGGCTGAGCTCACGTCAACGGCGGGTTCCGGCTGCGCGGCCGCGGGCGGGGGCGGGGGCGGTGTATCCAGCGGTCGCTCGACGGATCCACCACGGGGCTCGGGCGCAAATTGCGCCATTGCCGGCGCGGCGGTTGTCATGAGGGCGACGCTGACTGCCGTCCCCGCGGCCAGCCGGGCGAACCGGCTGGTCATGGAATGCTTCCTGGTGCCTACTGCGGTGGTGAACATCGCTTCCTCTCCTCCCGGGGCGGGGTTCGCCATGACCGGCGATCCGGGTGCGCCTCGAGGTGTAGGCACCGTTGTCCCGCTGGGCGGTACCGCTGCCGCTGCGGCCGGTATCAGTGCGGTATCAGATGTCTTGACCGGTACCGGGATCCGTCGGACAGTCGAAGGGTGGGTATCGCCGTACTCGGCCCGCTCACAGTCGACGGGGATGGGGGGCGGAAGAACCTCGCACGGCGCGAACGCGTCGTCCTGGCAGCACTGGCGGTGCATCCGGGAGAGGTTGTAAGTGCTGGGGCACTCGCCGATGCCCTGTGGGGCGACCAGCCGCCCGCCTCGGAGGCCAAGGTGGTCCAAGGCTGCGTGGTCCGGCTGCGCAGAGTGCTGGGTGGTCACGCGATCGAGACCTCACCGGCCGGGTACCGGCTCGCTGTTACGCACGGCGAGATCGACAGCCGGCGGTTCGAGCACGGGATCGAGCGGGCCGGCTCTCTGCTGACCGCCGGTGACGCGGAACGGGCGGCGGCGGTGCTGGCCGACGTACTGACGCTGTGGCGAGGCCGCCCGTTCGACGAGGTAGCGGGCTGGGATCCGGCCCGGATAGAGATCGCCCGGCTGGACGAGCTGCGGAGGATCGCGGAGGAGTTGTACGTCGACGCGAGGCTGCGAGCAGGTGGTCACGACAGCGTGCTCGGCACGGCCCAGGCGATGGTGGCGGAGGCGCCCCTTCGCGAGCGCAGATGGGCCTTGCTTGCGACAGCGCAGTACCAGGCCGGCCGCCAGGGTGATGCCTTGGAGACCCTTCGGCGCCTCCGTGGCGTGCTGAGCCGTGAGCTCGGTCTCGACCCCAGCCCGGAGATCGAGAAGCTCGAGCAAGCGATCCTGCGCCAGGAACAGGCGCTGGCCGGACCGGTCGCGCTACCGGAACCGAGCGCCACGTGTCCGTACCAGGGCCTGAAGCCGTACGACCTCGAGGACGCCGACCTGTTCTTCGGCCGCGAGGCAGAGGTTGCCACGGGGTTGCGGAAGCTGTCCGACACCTCGATCCTCGCCGTCGTCGGCCCGTCCGGCTGTGGCAAATCCTCGCTGGTTCGGGCGGGTGTCGCGGCGTCCCTGCAGCGGGACGGCCGACGGGTCGTGACCATCACGCCCGGGCTCCATCCGATGGCAGCCCTGGCCGGCGCACTGCCCGGCGCCCGGTCACTGCCCACCCTGGTCGTCGATCAGTGCGAGGAGGCCTTCTCGCTCTGTCAGGACGTCGCCGAACGTACGGCGTTCCTCGCACGGCTGACAGATCACGCCGCCGAGGCCCCGCTCGTGCTGTCGTTCCGGGCCGATCGGTTCGCCGATCTGTCGTCGCACCCGGAGTTCGCCCATGTCGTGGAGGAGGGCCTGCACCTGCTCACCGGCATGTCCGAATCCGAGCTCCGGTCGGCGATCACCGAACCCGCTCGGCTGGCCGCTCTGGTCGTCGAGCCCGGGCTGGTCGACCTGCTCATCGGCGAGGTTGCGGGTCAGCCTGGGGCGCTGCCGCTGATGTCTCACGTCCTCGCGGAGACCTGGCAACGCCGGGAAGGCCGCACACTGACGGTCGCCGGATACCGCGCGTCGGGTGGCATCCAGGGCGCAGTGGCGCAGTCGGCGGAGCAGGTGTACGCGCAGCTCACCCCGGAGCAACGGCCGATGCTGAAGGCGTTGCTCTTGCGCCTCGTCACGCCCGGCCCCGATGGTCAGCCCGTGCGCAGCCGGCTGCCGCGGCGATCGGTGATCACCGGCCCCGAGTCGGATCAGCTCATCGACCTGCTGATCAGTGCGCGCCTCGTCACCAGCGACGACGGCGTCGTCGAACTCGCGCACGAGGCCCTCGCCCGAGCCTGGCCCCGACTCCGCGGCTGGCTCGACGACGACCTCGAAGGCCAGCAGATCCTCCACCACCTGACCCAGGTGGCCGACTCCTGGGACTCCCTGAACCGCCCAGACAGCGAGCTCTACCGAGGCGTTCGCCTCGCAAAAGCACTGCAGTGGCGCGACCAGGCGTCCCCCGACCTGACCGCGACCGAACAAGACTTCCTCACCGCGAGCAAACAGCTGGCAGACGCAGAACTCCGTGCGGCCGAGAACCGGGCCAGGCACGAAGCCAGGATCAACCGGCGACTCCGCGCCGCGCTCGGCATGGCCGCCGTCCTGCTCGTCGGCGCCTTGATCGCCGGCTTCCTGGCGGCCGGCCAGGCAAGGCGAGCCGACCGCCAGGCCGCCGCGGCGGAACAGTCCGCGACGATCGCCGCGGCCGGCCGGGCCGGCGCGAAGGCCGTCGTACAGAGCGACATCGACACCTCACTGCTTCTCGCTGTCGCCGCGGTCCGGATGAACACGTCACCCGAGTCGCGGGCGAACCTCCTCGCCGCCATGGCCAACCACCCGCATTTGATCCGCTCGTTCGAGACCCAGCGGCTGGACTCCTATGGTCTTGAGGTGAGCGCGGACGGGCGCGCCTTCATCTCCGCCGCGAACAACGCGGTCCTGAGCTACGATTTGGCCACCGGCGAGTTGCTCGCTGCGCACCGGCCTCCGAATCTGTCCGGTGGCGCAGAGCATCTCGACGGCCTCGACCCGATCGCTCTCAGCCCAGCCGGCAGCGAACTCGCCGTCGGCATGCCGCCCCCGACCACCGAGCCGGCGCGGTTGCTCGACCCCACGACACTGCAGCCGACCGGACGCCGGCTGCCGGGCTTCACCAAGACACCCGCCCGCGCGACGCATCTCGGCTACAGCCGCGACGGTCGCTCACTCGTCGCCATGATCCTGTACTACGGCGATGGCGCGACGGAGGACTTCAGTAGCGGCGCGATCTTCGTCTGGGACATCAGCCCGGGCCGACCGCCGTCCGTGCGGCGAGTCTTTCCGCTGCGGGCCGCCTTCGTTCAGGACGTCGTACTCAGCCCAGCCGGCGACCGGATCTACACCAGCAAACCGGCGGCGGCGTACGATGTTGCCACAGGCAAACAACTGTGGTCGAAGACGAAGCTCGTCTTCGGCGAGGCCGACGTCGCTCCGGACGGGAGGACGCTGGCGCTGGCGGATGAGGCCAGGGACACCGCGGGTCCGGACTACAAGGATGTCCTGCTGGTCGACACCTCGACTGGCGCGTCTCTGCGGCATCTGGTCGGGCATACGAGCGCTCTCATCAACGCCCGCTTCTCCCATGACGGCAAGTCAGTGGTGACAACGGGAATCGATCATCGGGTCATCGTCTGGGACGCTACGGCTGGAGTGTCGGTGGAGGACATGCTGATCCAGGAAAGCGACACGCTGACCGCGGCCTTCAGCCCGAAGGACGACATGCTCTACACCTCTGCCGGAGACGCTGCGCTGCGGAGCTGGGACCTGACCGGGCACCGGCGGTACGTGACCCAGGTACTGGACCCGCCCGGGGAGAGATCGGGGTGCCGCGTCATTGCTCCCGGTGGCAGGATCTACTACCGAGACCTCGTGCTCGCCGCGACTCATCTCAACCCCAGCCCACCAAGCGGAGATTTTGTCAACACCACTACCCGGAAAACCGTGCCCTTCGACAAGGACCGCGTCGCCCCTGGGACGGAGAGTTGCGGTAGCTGGCATCCCAGTGGAGACAAGTTCGCGGTTGGCAACGCGGATGGTGAGGTCTCCGTTCTGGATGCCCGGACCGGTCGCATAGTTACGAGCGGAACGGTGTCGGGCAGTCCGGTTGCGGACCTCGACTACAGCGGACTCGACGGCAGCAGATTGGTCGTCGGTGACAAGTCCGGTCGTGCTGTGCTGCTAGATGCGGCTACGCTCCGCCAGTTGAGCAAGCCGGTTCAGGTCGATGGTCCTATCGCGTGGCTGACGGCCAGCCCGGACAACCGTTCCGTCTTCGTGATGATCGGGGGCCGCGACCTTGGTTACGAGCTGAGCGTGCCCTCCGACCACTGGGCGTTGGTTGATCTGGTGGCGGGCCGGGTGCTCCGGCACGGCAGCCTCCCGATGGGAAGGCCCAGCATTGTCGCGTTCGCGCCGGACGGGACACGGGTGGCAGTCGGCAGCAAGAAGGGACATGTTTTGATCGTGGATCCCGCCACCGGCAAGGACGTCGCGGCACCGCAGCTTGTCCACCAAGGCCTTACCAACGGCATCGCGTTCTCGCCGGACAGTTCGCTTCTGGTCTCGTCTGGTGCCGACGGCAGCGTGGCGCTCTTCGACGGCAAGACCGCTGCGCTGCTCGGTCTGATCACCACGCCGCACCAGACAGTGGTCAGCGCAGACTTCCTGTCTGACGGCCACACCGTTGCGATCGCCGCGTACGACGACGGCGTCTATCACTGGGACACCCGACTGGAGCACGCCATCGAGACCGCCTGCCGGATGGCGGGGCGGGACCTGACTGAGGCGGAGTGGCGGGAGAACTTCGGTGATCGGCCCTACGTGAAGACCTGCTAGAGGGCGCGGAGGAGGACCAGGCACCGGGGGGCTAGGGGGACTGTGGCGTTGGCTTCTACTTCGGTGACCATGCTGTTGCTGGTGTCCAGGACCACTTCGTAGGCGGGGGCCCAGGAGGCGTCGGGGACTACTACCTGGCGGGTTTCCGGGGTGGCGTTCAGGGCTAGTAAGAAGGAGTTGTCGGTGAGGGCGTTGCCTTGGGCGTCGGTGGCGCGGAGGGCGTCGCCGGCCAGGAACATGCCGATGGTTCGGAGGTTGCCGTCGTACCAGTCGGCGTCGGTCATCTCGCCGCCGTGAGGTGCGATCCAGGAGAGGTCTTTGCGACCACCGGGTACGACGGGGCCGCCGGAGAAGTAGTGCCACTGGCGGAGGACGGGGTGCGCGGCGCGGAGGGCGATCAGCTTCTTGGTGAGGTCGAGGTGGTCGGACCAAACACCAGGCAGGGTCCAGTCGAACCAGGAGAGCTCGCTGTCCTGGCAGTAGGCGTTGTTGTTGCCGTGTTGCGTGCGCCCGCACTCGTCGCCGGCGGTGAGCATCGGTACGCCGGTGGACAGGATCAGCGTGGACATCAGATTCGCCATCTGGCGTTTGCGCAACGTGGTGACGCGCCGGTCGTCGGTCTCGCCCTCGAATCCGCAGTTCCAGGACCGGTTGTCGTCGGTGCCGTCCCGGTTGTCCTCGTGGTTCGCCTCGTTGTGCTTGTGGTCGTAGCTCACTAGGTCCCGCAGGGTGAACCCGTCGTGCGCGGTGAGGAAGTTGATCGACGCATAGGGGTAGCGCCCGTCGTCGCCGTACAGGTCGCTGGAACCGGACAGTCGGTAGGCGAGGTCCTTCACACCGTCCGAGGTGTTCCGCCAGACGTCGCGGACACTGTCGCGGAACTTCCCGTTCCACTCCGACCACGGCGTACCGAAGTTGCCGACCTGGTAGCCGAACGGGCCGACGTCCCACGGCTCGGCGATCAGCTTGACCCGGCCCAGCACCGGATCGGCGGCGACCTCGGCGAGGAAGGGGTGGTCGGGGATGTCCACCTCGTGCCGCTCGTTGCGGACCAGGGTCACGGCCAGGTCGAACCGGAACCCGTCGACGCCCATCTCCTCCACCCAGTACCGCAGCGAGTCCATCACCAGCCGGCGGACCTGGGGGTGCGAGGTGTCGACCGAGTTGCCCGTGCCGGTGACGTCGTACATCGCGGCGCCGTGCGCGAGCCGGTAGTACGCGCGGTTGTCGATGCCGCGGAAGCTCAGCGTCGGCCCGTCGAACCCGCCCTCGGCGGTGTGGTTGTAGACCACGTCAAGGATCACTTCGATGCCCGCGGCATGGAACGCGGCGACCATCGCCTTGAACTCGGCCACCTGCTCACCGCGCGCGCCGGAAGACGAGTACGGCGCGTGCGGCGCGAAGAAGCCGAGGGTGTTGTACCCCCAGTAGTTCGGCAGGCCGCGGGCCGCGATCGCGGGCTCGGTCAGGAAGTGGTGGATCGGCAACAACTCGACCGACGTCACGCCGAGCTCGGTCAGATAGTTGATCACGGACGGATGCGCGAGACCGGCGTACGTCCCGCGCTGGTGCTCCGGTACGTCGGGATGCCGCTTGGTGAAGCCCTTGGTGTGCAACTCGTAGATGACCGTCTCACCCCAGTGCACCGGCTTACTGATCGGCGGAGGTGGTTCGGTGTCGGCGACCACGACGCCGACCGGGACGTGACCGGCCGAGTCGCCGTCCGAGGAGTCGTAGATCAGCGGACTGGAGAAGTCCAGCGAGCCGTCGACGGCTCGCGCGTACGGGTCGAGCAGGAGCTTGGACGGGTTGAAGCGGAGTCCGTGGGACGGATCGAACGGACCGTGCACGCGGTAGCCGTACCGCTGGCCGGCTCCGACGCCGGGGACGAAACCGGTCCAGAACTCACCGGTATGGGCCAGATCCAGGTTCCGCTGGCTGCCGTCGTCGGCAACCAGGGCCAGCTCGACCCGCTCCGCCGCCGGGGCCCAGAGCGTGAACGTCGTCCCGTCGGTCTGGACCACTGCGCCCAGGCGCGGTTCGATGTCGGGAGTCTGGCCGAGAGCACTCGGGGCGGCGGTCGCTTCGGTCACCGGCACATTCTGCACAGTCAGAGGTGGGTTATCGATAACGGAGGTGGTTATGTTCATGAGACGGTAGTTGCGAACGCCTGTGCGCAGTGATACGCAAGGACCGTTACTAATTTTCCGGACTTCGGCAGACGCCGAGTAGGGGATCACATGTCGGAACAGTTGGCCGGTCTGACCGTCGGTCTGATCGGCGCGGGCAACATCGCCCACGTCCACGTCGCCGCGTGGAAGGCACTCGGAGCGCGGGTGCTGGTGCACTCGCTGGAGGGTGCGGACGAGCTCGCTGAGCAGTACGGGCTGGAGGTCACGGCGTCACTCGAGGGCTGCCTGGCCGAGGCCGAGTTCGTCGACATCGTCACGCCGTCGCCGACGCACAAGGAGATCGCGCTGGCCGCGATCAAGGCGGGCAAGAACGTGATCTGCGAGAAGCCGCTGACGTTGACGGCGGCCGACTCGCACGAGGTCATCGACGCCGCGCAGGCCGCCGGCGTCCGGCTCTACCCGGCCCACGTGGTCCGGTACTTCCCGGCGTACAAGGCGGCGTACGACGCGATCCAGGCGGGGCGGATCGGCGACGTGGCGGTGGCGCGGTTCTTCCGGCAGGCGTCGTCGCCGGCCGGTGCCGGGTGGTACCGCGATGTGGCCCGCTCCGGCGGCGTGATCATGGACCTGATGGTCCACGACCTCGACCAGGCCCGGTGGCTGTGTGGCGAGGTTACCAGCGTGTACGCCGTACAGAACCCGCCGACCGTGGACGGCATCAGCCCGGTCAACGTGGCGGCACACGTGACGCTCACCCATGACACCGGGGCGATCAGCCACTGCCGTGCGACGTGGGGCGCGACGGGTACGACGTTCCAGTCCGGGTTCCAGGTGGCGGGGTCGACCGGCGTACTGAAGTACACGTCCAACAGTGACCTGGGCTTCAGTGAGGAGCTGCAGGACGGTGGGGCCGGCGGCGACCTGCTGATCCCGGAGTCGACGCTGGGGGAGAGTCCGTACCTGACCCAGCTCCGTGAGCTGGCGATCGGCCTGCGCGGTGGACCGGAGCCGCGGGTGCTCGGTCTGGACGGCGCGACCGCCGTCTATCTGGCCGAAGCTGCGCGCGCCTCGATGGAGTCCGGCCGCGCTGTCGACATGAAGACGTTCGTCCAGACGGGAGCCGTGGCATGAGCCTGAAGGTTGCGATCGCTTCGTTCGCTCACACTCACGCGGCAGGTTACGCCTACCTGCTCGGCTCGATGCCGGACGTCGAGGTGCTGTCCGCCGATCCCGACGGTGCGTCCGCGCCCGACTCCGGTCCGCGGGGTGCTGCCTTTGCCGAGCAGATCGGCATCCCGTACGTCGACTCGTACGACGAACTGTTCGCCTGGGGACCGGATGCCGTCGTCGTGACGTCGGAGAACGCCGGCCACCGCGCACTGGTCGAGCGTGCGGCCTCAGTCGGTGCGCACGTGCTGTGCGAGAAGCCGCTGGCGACAGAGGTCGAGGACGGCGAGGCCATGCTGGCTGCCTGTGAGGCCGCCGGATCGATCCTGATGATCGCGTACCCGGTCCGCTTCGCGCCGTCGTACCTGCGGCTGCGCGCCATGGTCGAGGCAGGCCGCCTCGGTGACGTGTTCGCCGTACTGGGGACGAACAACGGGAAGATCCCGTACGACCAGCGGCAGTGGTTCACGGACCCGAAGCAGGCCGGTGGGGGAGCGCTCGTCGACCACACCGTGCACTGTGCCGACCTGATCGACGGTCTGACCGGCGGTGCGTCGGCGACGCGCGTGTACGCCGCGGCCAACCACGTGCTGCACCAGGACAAGGGTGTCGCTGTGGAGACCGGTGGGCTGGTGACGGTCAACTACGACAACGGGCTGCTGGCGACCATCGACTGCTCGTGGAGCGTTCCGGACAACGGTCCGACCTGGGGTGGCGTCTCATTGCAGGTCACAGGGACCAACGGGTCGGTGGAGATCGAGCCGTTCCTGCCGCACGTCGGCGGCACGGATGCGTCCGGTGAGGTCTTCCTGGGGATCGGCGGCAACCTGGACGAGTCGCTGCTCGCCACATTCCTGGCCGCGGTCCGGGAGTCCGGCCCGGCAAAGGCCGGTACGACGCCCGCCGTCGTACCGCAGCCGGACGGTGGAGTCGGCCTGCGCACACTGCGCATCGTCGACGCCGCCCGCCGGTCCGCAGTCTCGGGTCAGCCCGTAGAAATCTGATCAGCGTGCCGGTCGCCCCAGTGGCGACCGGCACCGCTTCAGCCTCGGGTATGTGAGCCCGGCGACGTGCTGATCGTCTGCGGCCGTTGCTGGAGCGGCTCGGAGTGACCTACACCGACGCCTGCTGAGCCGGATCCTCCACTCGTCCGGTACCGTGCCGATCTGATGTGACCCACGGGTAGTCCCGACGAGTGGAGGAGCCAGGCATGGGCGAGTTCGTGAACCTCACCGTGAGCGACGGTGTCGGCACGATTCGGCTGGATCGGCCGAAGATGAACGCCCTGAATGTTCAGGTGCAGGAGGAGATCCGGGCCGCCGCCCTCGAGGCGACCGCGTCGGACGAGGTCCGTGCGGTGGTGATCTACGGCGGCGAGAAGGTGTTCGCGGCCGGTGCGGACATCAAGGAGATGGCCGACATGTCGTACGCCGACATGGTCAAGCGCTCCGGCCCGCTGCAGTCCTCCCTGTCCGCGATCGCCGCGATCCCGAAGCCGACCGTTGCCGCCATCACCGGGTACGCGCTCGGCGGTGGCTGCGAGCTGGCCCTGTGCGCCGACTACCGGATCGCCGCCGAGGACGCCAAGCTCGGCCAGCCGGAGATCCTGCTCGGCATCATCCCGGGCGCCGGCGGCACCCAGCGGCTGTCCCGGCTCGTTGGGGCGTCCAAGGCCAAGGACCTGATCTACACCGGCCGTTTCGTCGACGCCGCCGAATCGCTCGCGATCGGTCTGGTCGACAAGGTCGTGCCGGCCGCTGATGTCTACTCGGCGGCGGTCGCGTGGGCCTCGCAGTTCTCCCGCGGTGCCGCGCTGGCGCTGCGGGCCGCCAAGGAGGCCATCGACTCCGGCCTGGGCGTGGATCTGCAGACCGGGCTGGAGATCGAGCGGCAGCAGTTCGCCGCGCTGTTCGCCACCGAGGACCGTGCGATCGGGATGAAGTCCTTCGTCGAGAGCGGCCCGGGCAAGGCCGAGTTCAAGGGAAATTGATGACCACCTCCGCTGAGAAGCCAGCAGCCACCGCCGAAGAGGTCGAGGCGGCCTGGAACGACAACAAGCTCGCCCAGGTCCTGTACCACGACTGGGAGGCCTCGACGTACGACGAGAAGTGGTCGATCTCGTACGACGAACGCTGCGTCACCTACGCCCGCGACCGCTTCACCGCGATCGCCGGGTCGACGGGTTGGCCCTACGGCAAGTCGCTGGAGATCGGCGCCGGCACCGGCTTCTTCACGTTGAACCTCAAGCTGGCCGGAGTGCTCGACGAGGCGCATGTCACCGACCTCTCGCCCGGCATGGTCGAGGCGGCGAAGAAGAACGCCGCCACGCTCGGCTTCGCGGTCGAGGGCCGGGTCGCGGACGCGGAGAAGCTGCCGTACGACGACGACACCTTCGACCTCGTCTTCGGGCACGCCGTGATCCACCACATCCCGGACGTCGAGCTCGCCTTCCGCGAGATGCTCCGCGTCCTCAAGCCGGGCGGCCGCTTCGTGATCTGCGGCGAACCCACGCGGTACGGCGACTACGTGGCGCGACGGTTGTCCCGGTTCACCTGGTGGGCGACGACGAACGTGACCAAGTTGCCGGCGCTGACCGAGTGGCGTCGTTCGCAGGAGGAACTGGACGAATCCTCCCGGGCGGCCGCTCTGGAAGCGGTGGTCGACCTGCACACGTTCGATCCGGACACGCTGGCCCGGGTGGCCGGTCGCGCGGGGGCGGTCGACGTACGGACTGTCACCGAGGAGCTGTTGGCGGCGTGGGTCGGCTGGCCGATCCGGACGTTCGAGGCCGCAGTACCGGAGCAGAAGCTCGGGTTCGGGTGGCGGATGTTCGCGTACAAGTCGTGGTTGCAGCTGTCGAAGGTGGACAAGATGCTGTCGGTCGTCGTACCTGATGAGCTGTACTACAACGTCTCGATCACGGGTGTCGCGCAGTAGGGTGTTCTGATGCGGTTACTGACCGCGGCGAATCTGGGCTGGGTGGTGCGCCATCGAGCGTGGACGCCGTACTACCTCAAGCGTTACTGGCGATTCGCCTGGTTCAAGCTGCGCCACCCCCACGTGATCACCGAGGGATTCGTCTTCCTGGGCAAGCACCTGGAGATCGTGGCGCGGCCCGGTCACGGCCGGATCGTGCTCGGCAAGTGGGTCCATCTCGGTGACGAGACCCGGCTGCGCGCGCACGAGGGGACGCTGCGGATCGGCGACAAGGTGGTGTTCGCCCGCGATGTCACGGTGAACTGCTACCTGGACATCGAGATCGGTGCGTCCACGCTGATCGCGGACTGGACCTACATCTGCGACTTCGACCACAAGACCGAGGACCTCGACCTGCCGATCAAGGACCAGGGCCTGGTGAAGTCGCCGGTCCGGATCGGGCCGGACTGCTGGCTGGCCACGAAGGTGACCGTGACGCGCGGCGCCGACATCGGCCGCGGCGTGGTGATCGGCGCCAACAGCGTTGCCCGTGGCAACATTCCGGCGTACACGATCGCCGCCGGCGTGCCGGCCGTGGTCGTCGCCGACCGCGCCACCCGCTACGCGGCCGACGCCACCCGGCGCGCCTACCTGGCCGGCCTGGCCGAGGCCTACGACCGCACCACTGCCCGCCTGCACACCGGCGAGCCGGCTCCCGAGAAAGCGGCTGCCCCTGAGCGGAGCGTCGGACCGGAGGAAGCCGGGAGTGATGAGGTAGAAGCAGATGGTGAAAAAGAGAACGATGAGGGGTTCTCAAGTTACTCACCAGTCGGGCACTATGGCCCGCACGACCGGTTGGACGCCCACGACCGGCTGACCGTCGGAGAGGAGACGCAGCGTGGCTGACCAGACCGGTCTCGACCGGTCCCTGCTCGACCAGGCCGCGGCCGACGGTTCGATCACGCAGGCGAGGGCCCGCGCGGTCGACCCGGACCCGATCGTGTCGGAGCCGGGGAGCGCTACGTTGGAACCAGTGCATCAAACGAATGATCCGGATGTGGGCGTGAATCGTAGGTTGGACCCAGAGGTGCAGGCAGTGGACGGCAGGACAGCGGCACCGGCCCCGATCCCGGGCGCCCGGCGCAGGTTGTCGCCGCGCCCGGTCCCGGTCAGCCGGCGGAGGAGACCGCCGGCTCCGGCCCCGGTGACGGACGAGGAACCGACCCCGGCTGAGGAGATGGACGACGTGGGTACGCAGGACGAGAAGGCGACGGCCGCCGAAGCCGACAAGGCCGGCGGGGCCCCGGAGGCCGGCGCGGAGACGCCGGCCACTGTGGGGACGGCGACTGCGACGAGGACCGCGCGGCCGAAGACGGCGGCGGAGATCGTCGCGGAACAGCGGGCCCGGGAGAAGGCTGCGGCCGAGACCCCGGCCGGTAGCGGTGCGGCCGGCTCGGAGGTTGCCGCACCAGGCACCGCGCAGGATGCCGCTGCCGCGACGGGCGCCGCGAAGGGTGCTGTGGGCAAGGATCCGGCGGCGACGCCGGCGGTGACCGCGGGGGTCCGGACTGGGGCCGCAGGCAACAAACCTGCGAAGGGCGCGGCTGCCGCGGGCTCGGGCAAGGGCAAGCAGGCGCTGACCTCGGTGGGTTCGGGTGTGCGGAAGGTGCGCAACCTGATCGCCTCGCTGATCTGGCTGATCGCGGTGCTGGCGGCCGCCGTACTGGCGCTCGGCGCGCTGTTCACCGCGCTCGACCAGACCAACCAGAGCAACGAGATCGTGCGCTGGATCCTGGAGCGCGGGCACGACCTGGTCGGGCCGTTCAAGGACCTGTTCCGGCTCGAGACCGCGAAGAACACCCTGCTGGTGAACTGGGGGATCGCGGCGCTGGTCTACCTGATCGCCGGCAAGATCATCGAGCGCATCGTGCGTCCTTAGGTCTCGCGACGAGGATGAGGTCGAGAGATTCGTCCAGGCCACCACGGTCTGGACGGATCTCGAAATCGGCGTACGTCGTGCTTCGTACGAGCCCGGCCAGGTTCTTGTCCCACTCGTCATGCTCGGCCGCCAGTTGAGCAGTCACGGCCGAGCCGTACTGCGCCTCCCAAGTCCGCAGGCGCTTGCCGTGGTGAAGACCGAGCGCGTGCGTGATGTCGAACGCCGGTTCGACCAACTCGACGAACTCGGCAGCGGTCAGTTCGCGGGTGTGGTACCAGTTCCCGCTCGGGAAGGTCAGTCGGTTCGGCGTACTCAGGATCAGCGTGCCGTGCCGCCGGAGGATGCGCGCGCACTCGAAGACGAACCTGGGCTGCTCCCAGAGGTGCTCGATCGTCTGTAGCGAGGTGACGACGTCGAAGGAGTGATCGGCGAAGCCGGTCTGGACGAGATTGCCCCGCACCAGGTTGATCTGTGGATAAGCCCGGCTGACGTGGCGCAACGTCGTATCTTCATAGTCGAGACCGGTCACGGAGTCCGCCCCCGCCAGGCGGATCAGCTCCGCGCCGTAGCCCTCGCCGCAGCCGGCGTCGAGGACCCGCCCGGTCCGCATGATCGCCAGATTCGCCGTGATCCAGCGATAGGCGGCGTCGTGGCGCGCGAACCAGTAGTTCTCGTGCCAGATCCCAGGCGCCGTTCTCTCCCCGGTAAGCGGTAACGTCTCGGTCACCTGAGTCAGCCTAGTGCTGCCTCGTGCTCGGCCGGACTGTGATGGGACTCGCACGTGGCTTATGTTTCCCGTGAGTAACATCCGTGGCAGGCTGGGAGAGACCGTTAACCAGAAGGGGTCCTACACGCTATGAAGATCGTCGTCTGCGCGAAATTCGTGCCGGATGCCACCGCGGACCGTCGCTTCCGCTCGGAGGACAACACGGTGGACCGTGCCGGTGTCGACGGGCTGCTGTCCGAGCTGGATGAGTACGCCGTCGAGACCGCTCTGACCGTCAAAGAGGGGGACGCTGACACTGTGGTGACGGTGCTGACCGTCGGTCCGGAGCAGGCTGCGGACGCGGTGAAGAAGGGTCTGCAGATGGGCGCCGACGCCGGTGTCCACGTTCTCGACGACGCGATCCATGGTTCGGACGCGGTCGCGACCTCGCTGATCCTGTCGAAGGCGCTGGCGCGGTTGGAAGCGGATCTGGTCGTGTTCGGGATGGGTTCGACCGACGGCGGGATGGGGGTCGTGCCGGCGATGGTGTCGGAGCGGCTCGGCCTGCCGGCCGTGACGCTGGGCTCGGAGGTGACCGTCGACGGGCAGACCGTCCGGATCCGCCGCGACGGCGACACCGCGAGCGAGACGATCGAGGGCACGCTGCCGCTGGTGCTGTCGGTGTCCGACCAGGCCAACGAGCCGCGGTACCCGTCGTTCAAGGGGATCATGGCGGCCAAGAAGAAGCCGGTCGAGACCTGGTCGCTGGCCGACCTCGAGATCTCCGCCGACCAGGTGGGTGGCGCGAGCGCGTGGACCGAGGTGGTCGAGGTGACCGCTCGTCCGCCGCGCAGCGCCGGCACGATCGTCACCGACGAGGACGGTAGCGGTGCTGCCCAGCTCGTCGAGTTCCTGTCCACCAACAAGTTCCTCTGAGGGGCGATCAGTTCATGTCGAACGTTCTGGTTCTCGTTGACCACACCGGCGGCACGGTCCGCAAGACCACCGCGGAGCTCCTCACCATCGCGCGCCGGCTCGGCGAGCCGGTCGCCGTCTACATCGGCGACGGCGTGCAGGACGCGCTCCCGGCGCTGGGTCAGTACGGCGCTACCAAGGTGATCGCGCTGACCAACCCGGACCTGGCGCAGTACCTGGTGGCTCCGAAGGCCGAGGCGCTGCAGCAGGTCGCGGCGAAGATCGAGCCGTCCGCGATCCTGATCTCGTCGAACGCCGAGGGCAAGGAGATCGCCGCCCGGCTGGCGGTCAAGCTCGACTCCGGCCTGATCACGGACGCCGTCGACGTGCAGGCTGATGACAACAGCAGCCCGGTCACGACTCAATCCGTGTTCGCGGGCAACTTCACTGTCCAGGCCAAGGTCACCCATGGCACGCCGATCATCACCGTCAAGCCGAACGCCGCCACCCCCGAGGCCGCGGAGACGTCGCCGGAGGTGGAGGAGTTCGACGTGTCGATCTCCGACGCCGCGAAGACCGCGCGCATCACGGACTCCAAGCCGCGTGAGGCGACCGGCCGCCCCGAGCTCACCGAGGCCGCGATCATCGTCTCCGGCGGCCGTGGCACCGGCGGCGACTTCGGCCCGATCGAAGCCTTCGCCGACTCCCTTGGCGCAGCCGTCGGCGCCTCCCGCGCCGCCGTCGACTCGGGGTGGTACCCGCACGCCTACCAGGTAGGCCAGACCGGCAAGACCGTCTCCCCGCAGCTCTACGTCGCGGCCGGCATCTCCGGCGCCATCCAGCACCGAGCCGGCATGCAAACCTCGAAGACCATCGTCGCCATCAACAAGGACGCAGAAGCCCCCATCTTCGAACTGGTCGACTTCGGCGTAGTAGGAGACCTCCACAAGGTCCTCCCCACCGCCACCCAAGACGTAACCAACCGCAAGTCTTAACCCCACTCGCCCGAACCCCGGGCGTCCCGACAAACCAGGTGGGGTTCCAACAACCCCACCTGGCAAGCCTCCGGAGCCACCCCTCAGGCCCCGCCCCACTCAGCTCGGTCCGTCCCAGCTCGGTCGGCCCGATCACTCGGCCCGTCCGCTTACCCACTCCCCACCCACCTCACCCCGGGTACAGGCCGAGCCCAGCACCTCCCCGAGCCGGTGGGTCGGCCGCGAGTCGTGGATTCGGGTAGCAACACGCCGAGGTTCATCAGCCGTCGTTCACGACTCGGCCGCATGCACCGGGGACTTCGTCAGCCGTTCTCCACGAGTCGGTCGGCGGGGGTTCGGTTCAGCGCGGGCTTGGTGGCTGGGGGAGAGCTGGTTGCGTGGCTAGCATCGGCGGGTGCGGATTTGGGTTAGTGGGGCCAAGGGGAAGTTGGGGAGTGAGGTCTGTCGGCAGTTGGTGGCTGACGGGCATGTCGTGGTTGAGGCTGATGTGGTGGGGACGGGGGCTGTTGATTTGAGAGATCGCGGGGCGGTCGCGCGGTCGCTTGAGGGGGTGGATGCGGTCGTGCATTGTGCTGGGATCGCTAGTCCGGAGAATATCGAGCCGGTGCGGCTGCTCGAGGCGAATGCGATCACGACGTTCAATGCGCTGGAAGAGGCATGGGAGCAGGGGATTCGGACTGCTGTGCTTGCGTCGAGCGGGTCGATTTACGGGACCGCGTGGTCGCCGGAGGAGATCGGCGTACCGGACGTGCCGATCGATGAGGAGACCGCGCTGCGGTACGTCGATCCGTATGCGCTGACGAAGGACATCCTCGAGCGCATGGGACAGATGTACGCGCGTCGCGGCATGCAGGTCACCGCGCTGCGCTTCCACTGGATCCTCGCCCCCGATGAGGTACGCCGGTACATCGCCGAAGCCGCACCCGAGGACAACCGCCGCAACCTCTGGGGGTACGTCGACCTCGCCGAAGCCGCCCGCGCGTGCGTCCTGTCGCTCAACCCCAGACTAGCCGCCGAACGCTACGAGGCACTCGTCATCGCGGCCGAAGACACCGGGATGCACCAGCCGACCGCCGAGCTCGTGGCCCGCTACTCACCGGACACGGTGGTCCACGGCGACCTGTCAGGTACGACGTCGCTCTTCGACTCCAGCCGTGCTGCCGAGGTGATCGGCTGGACCCACCACAGCCGTTGGAGGGACTGATGCACGGGTATCCGGAAGGTCTCAACCCGGAAGACCTCAAGTTCCAGCGCTTGTACGGACCGTGGACGGTGTCGACGCCGGCGGACGCTCGCCGGCTGATGGACGGGTACGACGGCGACTGGTGGATCAACGGCGGGTGGGCGATCGAAGCGTTCACCGGCGTACGCCGGGAGCACGAAGACGTCGACGTATCCCTCTGGCGCCGCGACATCGAGAAGCTGCGGCTCCACCTCAAGGACCGCTACGACCTGTGGTCCAACGCGGGCGGCCGACTGCAACCGCTGACCGACGAACGTCCGGAGCAGCCGGAAGACGCCCCGCAGATCTGGCTGCGCCGGCATGCGCTGGCCTCGTGGGAGTTCGACCTCCAACCCAACCCCGACCGCGACGGCCGCTGGATCTTCCGCCGCGATCCCACCCTCGACTTCGCCCTCGAAGACATCACCTGGGTCGCGGACGGCATCCGCTACCTCAATCCGGAATTCGCCCTCGCGTACAAGGCGAGGCAGACGCGCCCGAAGGACGAGCGCGACCTCGCCGCCGCACTCCCACTTCTCACCCCGGATCGCCGCACCTGGCTCGCCGACATGATCGAGCACCTGCACCCCAACCACGCTTGGACCGAGCGGGTCCGCAACCTCAGCTAGCCCAGACCGGGCGGCGGGAGTCGATCCCCGTGCCGTAGTCGGGGTCGCTGCCGCGGACGAGGAGCCAGTGGGCGGCGGCGTGGGCTCGGTAGAGGCGGAGGTCGGCGGGGGAGCGGAGTTCGTCGACGCCGTACGCGCGGAGCTCGGGGTAGCGGGAGGTGTAGAGGGTGGCGCAGGCTTCGAGTTCCTCGTCGGGGACCAGCGATGCCCTGGCTCGGAAGTAGACGGCTGAGGCGCCGCCGATGCGGACGCTCGAGTCGAAGATCGCGATGCTCACGTCCGAGGTCGTCGCGATGTTCTTCGAATGCAGGGCTTCCGGCGACGACGCCCAGTAGAAGTCGGCGTGGCCGTCCGGGGTGAAGTAGAGCGGAGTGACCCACGGGAGGCCGTCGGCGTCGACCGTCCCCAAGGTCATGTACTTGTTCGCTTCGATGACCGCGGCTGCGCGCTGGTCGAGGATCTCCTGTGTCATCACACCACAGTGCGGTCCGGCGGTACGGAAAGTCCTCCGTGGCGACCACTGAAGCACCACTGAAACGGCATGATGGGCGGATGGCTGGTCCGAAGGAGTGTCCGCGCGGGAGGCCGAGGTCCTGGCCGCGCTGGCCGGCGACCGGTCCAACGCGCAGATCGCTCGGCAGTTGCACATCAGCATCCGCACGGTCGAGAGCCATGTCTCCGCACTACTGCGCAAGTACGGCGTCGCAGACCGCCACGAACTGACCAAACTCGCCGGAGTCACCACCACACAGGGGTTCAGCACACCAACCGGCCCCAACACGAGCTTCGTCGGTCGCGAGCAGGACCGCAGCCAACTGCTCGTAGCGCTCGCGAGCAACCGCCTGGTGAGCCTGCTCGGCCCCGGTGGCGTCGGCAAGACCCGGCTGGCACTGCGCGTCGCGGCAGAGGTCGGAGACAACCACCCGTACGGCGGTGCCGTCGTCGATCTGGCTCCGGTACTGAGGCAGAGCGGCTGTTCCGTGACCGCGCCGCACTGGTCGCACCGGAGTTGGCTGACGACGGGCTCCTCGCGGAGAAGGTGTGTGCCGAGCTGGACGGCGTACCGCTGGCGATTGAGCTGGCGGCCGCGCGAGCAGGCTCGCTGGGACCGGATGGCTTGCTGGCGGCGCTCGATGACCGCTTGCGGCTGCTGGCCGGCGGGCGAGGGCCGAACGAACGGCATCACTCGCTGGCGCAGGTGATCGGCTGGAGCTACGACCTGCTGGACGACGACGAGCGCAAGCTGTTCCGGCGGCTCGGAGTGTTCGTCGGTGGGTTCGACCTCGCTGCTGCGACCGGTGTGACGCCCGGCAGCACGACAGCCGAGCTGAGCGACCTCCTGGGTCGGCTGACCGACAAGAGCCTGCTGTACCGCGGCCAGCAGGCCGGTACGAGCAGGTGGCGCATGCTGGAGACGGTCCGCGTCTTCGCGCTGGACGCGCTCGACCGATCCGGTGAGTACGACGAGGTCGCCGTACTGCATCTGGCCTGGGCCGACAGCACGGCTGCGGACCTGGAGGCCCGGCTGGAAGACGGTGATGACTGGCAGTCCGAGTTCGACCAGGTCACATCGGACCTGCGTGCTGCCATCAGCCGCCCGAACCCAGACGTACGCCGGTTGGCGCGCAGACTGGCTCATCTGACGTTCGCCCGGAAGCGGTTCGTCGAAGCGCACGACCACTACCTCACCGCCGCCGCACACGCAGCCGATGCTGCCGAGCTGTATGACGATCTGCGCGACGCATCCGACGCGGCCCTGGTCGTTGCGGACGGCACGGAGTCCTACCACCTCATGTTGCGTGCGGCGGACCGTGCCGCGGCGGAGAACAACCATGAGCTCCAGCAGGAGGCCCAGGCCCAGGCGGTCATGATCCTGAACCGCTACGAGGTCGAACCACCCCTGCCGGCTGACCGCGGAGCCAGCCTGCTCGCGGCGGACGCCGACACGGTGTCGGTTCGCATCGGCCGAGCCTGGCTGCAACGTGGCGAGATCCAGCCCGCTGAGGACGCCGTCGCAGCGGCACGGCAGTCCGGGGATCCGCTGGCGATCATGAACGCATTGGATGCGTACAGCACCGCCGTCGCCGGTGCTCTGCGCTTCAACGACGCCCGCCGGGCAGCCGAGGAGCGGATGGCCTTGGCAGCCGAGCTGCCCGAGCATGACCCCCGGGCGGTCGCGGAGATCGTCGACGCCTTCCACGTCGCCTCCACCACAGCCGTTGCCGTCGGTGAGCTGACCGAGGCGGTCCGCCTGGCCCGGCTCACCGACGACCCGACGCACGGCCATCCGTTCATCACCGCTCCGCGGAAGGTCCGCGCCTTCGCCCTCAGCGGACTGCTCGACGAGGCAGTGCGGGCGGCCGACGTGATGTGGACCGGCTGGCGCGCTGCGGGGTGCCCACCGCACGCCTGGATGGCCTCGGCCGCCTCCACCGCCGCCCTGGCCCACGGCCTGCTCGGCACCGGTCAGGAAGCGGTCTGGCAGGCTCGCGCCCTGGAGATCTCCCGCGTGGACGATGCGATGGACGCTCCGTGGCTGGCGTCGGCCGCTGCCTTCGTCGATGCCCGTCTGACCCTCCATGGCCTCGAATCAGGCACAGCCACTGCAACCGTGGCACAGGCAGTCGAGCGGGCATTCGCGGAGTTCCCCGAGCCATGGTGGGTCCCGTACGCGCGCGCCGCCGGGGCTGAGCTGGCGGTCGTGGCCGGCTTTCACGACGCCGAGAAGTACGTCGAACGCGCGGTGACGGAGAACACCTGGTCGGACGCCGTACTGCTGCGAGCCAGGGGCCGCCTGACTCGGGACGAGGGTCTGCTGACGGAGGCGGCGGCCCGGTTCGAGCGGATCGGGGCCGCTTTCGAGCACGCTCGTACGCTCAGGCTGCTGTCCGGCCGCTGAGCCTCGATGCGCGGGAACAAGGGCGGCGGACATACCCTTGAAACCGTTATGACTCCTTCCGAGCGCCGCACGGTGTATCTGGACCACGCGGCGACGACTCCGATGCTCCCGGCTGCGATCGAGGCGATGACCTATCACCTCGCGCAGACCGGCAACGCGTCGTCCCTGCACGGCTCGGGCCGGTGCGCCCGGCGGACGGTGGAGGAATCGCGCGAGACCATCGCCGCGGCGCTCGGGGCGCAGCCGAGTGAGATCGTCTTCACCTCCGGCGGCACCGAGGCGGACAACCTCGCACTGAAGGGCCTGTGGTGGGCCCGCCTGGCCGAGAACCCGCGCCGGCGCCGGATCCTGCTGAGCGGCATCGAGCACCACGCCGTCCTCGACCCGGCCGTCTGGCTGGCCCAGCACGAGGGCGCCGAGATCGAGTGGCTGCCGGTCGACGAGCTCGGGCGGGTGCGGCCGGACGACGTACGCCGGGCTGTCGAAAGCGATCCCGAGTCCGTGTCGTTCGTCACGTTGATGATGGCGAACAACGAGGTGGGCACGCTCCAGCCGGTCCGTGAGATCGCGGCGATCGCCCAGGAGTACGACGTACCCGTGCACACCGACGCCGTCCAGGCGATCGGGCAGGTGCCGGTGGACTTCGCGGAGCTGGGGGTGGACGCGATGACCGTGTCCGCGCACAAGCTCGGTGGTCCGTACGGAATCGGTGCACTGGTCGTCCACAAGGAGACGAAGCTGACGCCGATCCTGCACGGTGGTGGGCAGGAGCGCGACGTCCGGTCCGGCACGCTGGACGCACCTGCGACCGCTGGGTTCGCTGTTGCCGCAGAGCACGCGATCAAGCACCAGGCCGACGAGGCCCGGCGGCTGACCGAGCTGCGGGACGCCCTGATCGACGGTGTGGTCGGCACGGTCGAGGGCGCCAAACTGTCGGGTGACCCGGTGGGCCGCTTGCCCGGTAACGCACACTTGTCCTTCAGCGGCTGCGAGGGCGACTCGCTCCTGCTGCTGCTCGACGCACGCGGGATCGAGGTCTCCACCGGGTCCGCGTGCAACGCCGGGGTCGCCGAGCCGAGCCATGTGCTGCTGGCCATGGGGTACGACGACCAGCGGGCGCGCGGGTCGCTCCGATTCACCCTCGGACACACCAGCACCCGCGCCGACGTCGACGCCGTACTGGACAACATCGGACCGGTGGTGGAGCGGGCGAAGTCCGCCGGTCTGCAGAACGTGGGAAGGAACAACTGATGCGGGTACTCGCAGCCATGTCCGGCGGGGTCGACTCCGCCGTCGCGGCGGCGCGGATGGCCGAAGCCGGGCACGACGTGGTCGGAGTGCACCTGGCGCTGAGCCGCAACCCGCAGTCGTATCGCAGTGGCGCACGCGGCTGCTGCACGATCGAGGACTCCCGCGACGCCCGCCGGGCCGCAGACGTGATCGGCATCCCGTTCTACATCTGGGACCTGGCCGAGCGGTTCCACGCCGACGTGGTCGAGGACTTCGTCAGCGAGTACGCCGCCGGCCGTACGCCGAACCCGTGCCTGCGGTGCAACGAGAAGGTGAAGTTCAGCGCCGTACTGGAGCGGGCTCTCGCGCTCGAGTTCGACGCGGTCGCGACCGGGCACTACGCGCGCATCGTGGACACGCCTTCCGGTCGGGAGTTGCACCGGGCTGTCGATCCGGCCAAGGACCAGTCGTACGTGCTCGGGGTGCTCACGCAGGCACAGTTGAAGCACGCGTTCTTCCCGCTCGGTGACACGGTGAAGACCGAGGTGCGTGAAGAGGCTGAGCGGCGCGGGCTCTCGGTGGCGGCAAAGCCGGACAGTCACGACATCTGCTTCATTGCCGACGGCAACACTCCTGGGTTCCTGAGCGAGCATCTGGGCGAGGCGCCGGGAGACATCGTCGATGCGCAGGGCAACAAGCTCGGCGAGCACAAGGGGACGCACGGGTTCACCGTCGGTCAGCGAAAGGGCCTGCGGATCGGTACGCCGGCCGCCGACGGCAAGCCGCGGTTCGTGCTGGACATCAGCCCGGTCGACCGCACGGTGACGGTCGGATCGCGCGACGAGCTGGCGGTCTCGCGGCTGACCGCGTCGAAGCCGCGCTGGTGCGGTCCGGCGCCGACGTCGGAGCTGCAGGTGAAGGCCCAGCTGCGCGCGCACGGCGAGGAGGTCGCGGTCACCGCGCGCATCGAGGGCGACCTCGTCTCGGTCGACTTCGACGAGCCGACGTCCGCGGTCGCGCCCGGCCAGGCCGTGGTGCTGTACGACGGAACCCGCGTGATCGGATCGGCAACTATCGACACAGTCTCGCGGACCGCGGCGCAACACGTATGACGACAACTGGCCTGGGGTCGCTGCCGGGTGATGACATCCGTGAGTGGACGAAGGTTCTGCTCGAGGCAGTTGACATTCCGTTCCTGGCTGAGCTGCCGGCGCGTCCGTACGGCGACATGCTCAGCCGGGCGATCGCCGTACTCACCGAGTTGGCCGCGGACCTGCAGCCGGCCGGGTGGCGGTTGACCGGGGGGAGTGATCCGCGGGCGAGTCTGGATCAGCGGCGGGCGCGGTCGTTGCTCGCTGAGGACCTGGATGTGCTCGAGGAGTTGGCGGACGGGTACACCGGGCCGCTGAAGGTGCAGTTGACCGGTCCGTGGACTCTTGCGTCGACTGTTGAGCTGCCGCGCGGTGACAAGGTGCTGGCGGACCATGGTGCGCGGCGGGATCTGGCTGAGGCGCTGGCGTTGGGGTTGGGCGAGCATGTGGCCGAGGTACGACGTCGGGTGCCTGGGGCGGAGCTCGTCGTACAGATCGACGAGCCGGGGCTGCCTGCTGTGCTGGCCGGGGCCGTGCCGACCGCATCCGGTTGGGGCAAACACCGGTCCGTGGACGGTCCGGGTGCTGTGGAGCTGTTGAGTCTGGTGACGACTGCGGCACCCACAGTGATCCACTGCTGCGCCGCCCGGCCGCCCATCGAGGTCTTCACCAAGTCCGGCGCCACTGGGGTAGCCGTCGACGTCTCCCTGCTAGGCACCGCCGCCTGGGACCAGATCGCCATCGCCGCCGAGGCCGGTACGACGCTCTACGCGGGCGTGGTGCCCACCACCGGCGCCATCCCCAACCCCGAACAGGCCGCAGGTCCCTTGATCCGCCGCTGGCGCGAACTCGGCCTCGACCCGGAGTTGTTGAAGCAGGTCGTGATCACCCCCGCCTGCGGCCTCGCAGCCTCTCCATCACCCTCCGACGCCAGAGCCCGCCTGCACCTCCTCCGCCGAGTAGTAGACGCCGTAGGCGAAGCCGCCGACGCCTGACCCACCCAGCGCACCTCCCGCAGGCGGCGCCTTTCTGCGGTGAAACGTCGGTGGTCGGTTGTAAATTCACCTCATGAGCACCGAGATTCCGGAGACGACTGCTGCTGATCAGCCTGCCGCGCCGCCTGAGGTGCGTGAGCGGCATGCCGCCTTGAGCAAGGAGATCGAGGACCACCGGGTGCGGTACTACCTGGCCTCCTCGATCATCTCGGACGCGGATTTCGACGCGCTGATGCATGAGTTGCAGGCGATCGAGGAGCAGTACAACGAGCTCCGTACGCCGGACTCGCCGACGCAGAAGGTCGGCATCCCGATCTCCACCCTGTTCACCCCGGTGCAGCACCCGATGCGGATGGAGAGCCTCGGTAACGCCTTCTCCGCCGAGCAGATGGAGGCTTGGGCCAAGCGACTGGAGCGCGAGGTCACCCTCCAGCAGATCCACGACAGCGGCTTCCTGTGCGAGCTGAAGGTCGACGGACTCGCGCTCGACCTGGTCTACCAAGACGGCAAGCTGGTCAGCGGCGCCACCCGCGGCGACGGACGTACCGGCGAGGACGTGACACCCAACGTCCGCACGATCAAGAGCATCCCGAACGAGCTCGACGGCAAGGACCACCCGTCCTTCCTGGAGGTCCGCGGCGAGGTCTACTTCCGCGTCGAGGACTTCGAGGAGCTGAACGCGCAGCTGGTCGAGGCGGGCAAGGACCCGTTCTCCAACCCGCGCAACAGCGCCGCCGGATCGCTGCGGCAGAAGGACCCCCGGGTCTCCGCGACCCGCCCGCTGCGCTTCGTAGTCCACGGCCTGGGCCGCGTTGACGGCTTCCACATCGGCCGGCTGTCCGAGGCGTACGACCAGCTGAAGGCCTGGGGACTGCCGACCAGCGACCGAGCCCGCAAGGTCGAGACGCTCGACCAGGTCAACGAGTTCATCGCGTACTACGGCGAGAACCGGCACTCCGTCGACCACGAGATCGACGGTGTCGTGGTGAAGGTGGACGAGGTCGACCTGCAACGCGCGCTCGGGTCGACCTCGAGCGCACCACGCTGGGCGATCGCGTACAAGTACCCGCCGGAAGAGGTCACCACCAAGCTCCTCGACATCGAGGTGAACGTCGGCCGCACCGGCCGCGTCACGCCGTACGGGCGGATGGAGCCGGTCCGGGTGGCCGGGTCGACGGTCGAGTTCGCGACCCTGCACAACGCGTCGGAGGTGAAGCGCAAGGGCGTGTGGATCGGCGACACCGTGGTGCTGCGCAAGGCCGGTGACGTGATTCCGGAGATCCTCGGCCCGGTGATCGACCTGCGGCCGGACGACGCCCACGAGTTCGTGATGCCGACCAAATGTCCCTCCTGCGGGACGACGCTGCGCCCGATGAAGGAAGGCGACGTCGACATCCGCTGCCCGAACACGAAGTCCTGCCCGGCGCAGCTGCGGGAGCGGTTGTTCCACCTGGCCGGGCGGTCGGCGTTCGACATCGAGGCGCTCGGATTCAAGGGCGCCGACGCGCTGATCGTCGACGGGCTGATCACGGACGAGGGCGACCTGTTCGGGCTGACCGAGGAGGCCCTGGCCCGGAGTTCGTTCTTCACCACCAAGGCCGGATCGCTGTCTGCGAACGCGCTGCGCCTGCTGACGAACCTGGAGCAAGCCAAGACCCAGCCACTGTCGCGCGGCCTCGTCGCGCTGTCGATCCGACACGTCGGCCCGACCGCCGCGCAGGCGCTGGCAGCGGTGTATGACGACATCGAGCAGATCCGCGCGGCGAGCGAGGAGGAGCTCTCGGAGATCGAGGGCGTCGGCCCGACCATCGCGCACGCCGTGATCGAGTGGTTCGAGATCGACTGGCACCAGGCGATCGTCGACAAGTGGAAGGCGGCCGGCGTCCAGCTCCGCGAGGAGCGCACCGGACCGACCGTGCCGCAGACCCTGAGCGGCCTGTCGATCGTCGTGACCGGAACGGTTGAAGGCTTCAGCCGCGACGAGGCCACCGAGGCGATCGTGTCGCGTGGTGGCAAGGCGGCGTCCTCGGTCTCGAAGAAGACGTCCTTCGTTGTCGTGGGCGACTCGCCGGGATCGAAGTACGACAAGGCCGTCCAGCTGGGCGTGCCGATCCTGGACGGTGCCGGCTTCCAGGTGCTGCTCGACCAGGGCGCCGACGCCGCGTCCGAGGTCGCCACCAGGCCGGAGCCCGGAGACGCGTAGCTCCCGCGTCGGGTGATCGCCGCCACGTCGTCGTACGGCGTGGATCCGAAGGCTGTGCTGAGCCGTCGGACTGTTAACTTTGCACGTCTACATGTGGGTCAAGAAGGAGCAAATATGACGACGCCGCCGCAAGGACCGTGGGGTCCTGGGCAGCCGGGGGGCCAGCCAGGCGGGCAGCAGGGGGGACAGGGAGGACAAGGCGGCTGGGGCCAGCAGCCTCCTCCGGGCCAGGGTGGTGGAGGCTGGGCCCAGCGCCCGCAGCAGCCGCCGCAACAAGGCCGGCCCCCGCACGGTCAGCCCCCTCAGCAGGGCCAGCCCCCTCAGCAGGGGCAGCCGCCCCAGCAGGGCGGTTGGGGACAGCCGCCGGCGCGGCCGCAGCAGGGCCGGCCGCAGCAGACCGGCCCCGGCCCTCAGGACCGACCGGGTCAGCCTCAGGGACAGCCTGGGCAGGGTCAGCCTGCTCAGGGCGGCTGGGCTCAGCGCACTGCGCAGCAGCAAGGCGGCCCGTACCAGCAGCAGTCGTGGGGCCAGCAGGGTCATCAGCAAGGTGGCTGGCACCAGCAGCAGGGACAGCCTGGTCAGCCCCAGTGGCAGCAGGGTGGTCCTGGCGGCTCCAAGGGTCCCGGCGGCATCAGCAAGGAGAAGCTGCCGCTGATCATCGGCGGCGGTGTCGTCGGCATCGTCCTGATCGGCCTGCTCGTGTTCCTCGGCATCCACGCCTTCGGCGGTGACGACGAGCCCGAGTCGAATCCGACCACCTCCCCGCAGCCGACCGGCAACCCGAGCAACGGCGGGGACAACAACAACGGCGAGCTCGGTAACGCGACCGGTCAGGCGAAGACCGCCACCGAGAAGCTGCAGGGCATCGGCTACGGCTGCAGCGACCTGTTCAACACCGCTCAGGGCGCGCACCGCGGCTGCTTCAAGTACGAAGGTGCCACCGAGGCCGAGGCGGTCTTCCAGTTCCAGGCCGACGGCACGATCATCGGTGTCCAGCTGACCTCGCAGAACGAGGACAACGTCAACAACGCCGCGGTCACCTTCGACGCGGAGCTGCAGGCGCTCGGCAACGACACCTTCGGCGGCGACCAGGTCAAGCAGATCCAGACCGCGGTCAAGAACGGGCAGAAGTCGCAGAAGGTCGGCAGCACCTGGGGCGAGTTCCAGCTGCGCAACGACGGCGACACCCTGGAGCTGTCCGGCGGCAAGTCCGGAATGGACTCGCTCGACCTGCCGAGGAAGACCTTCGACACGACCGAGCCGCAGATGGTCACCAGGCTGAAGGCCAAGCAGTACGTCTGCACGAGCTCCTGCAGCAAGCAGGTCGGCAAGTACGGCTCGCAGCGGGTGTACTTCTACGCCAGCGAGGGCGAGGGCATCAAGCAGATCGAGATGAGCGCCTCGGGTGACCCGGCGGACGTGAAGAAGGCCCTTCCGACCGCGGTGAACGACGCGTTCGGCGCACTCACGGGCGGGGATATCGCGGCGCTGAAGTCGTACATCCAGGCGCACAGTGACGGGAAGTCGTACGCTTCTTATGTGGCCGGATGGCGGGTCGAGATCACCGGCAATGCCACGGACGGGTACTCCTCGCAGCGGATCAACATCTCCTACGAGACGTTCTTCGTCTGAGTCGAGTCGAGGTCAGGAGACCGGATGAAGTTCCCCCAGGAGAAGCGGGAGTCGCGGACGGTGGCCGCACCACCGCCCGAGGCGGTCCAGCGCGTCGACGGCGGCGGCGCCTGGGGGCCTACCCAGTTCGACCTCCCGGACGGCAACGGCAGCAACAGCCAGGCGATCCTGATCGTGGTCCTGGTCGGCGTCGTCGTCCTCCTGGTCATCGCCGGCCTCTGGGTCCTCGCCTACTTCCAGTTCACCTAGAACCACACGCAGAAGCCCCCGCTCGCTGGAGCGGGGGCTTCTTGCTTGTACGGCGTACGTGGGTCAGGCGGTGGCGCGGATGGTGACGGCCAGGGAGGCGAGGTAGCTCAGGCGGGCTACCTCGGAGCCGAGGAACTCGGGGCCGCCGCGGCGGCCGATGACCAGGATCCGGCGCTCGGACTCCAGCGGGGCCGCGACCAGCACGGACTCGGACAGGCCCTTGTGCTCCGGGGCTTCCAGCGTGGTCGCCTTGTCCATCGGCAGCCAGCGTTTCGCCATATCGCCGAACTCGGGAGTGGCGCTGGTCTCCAGCGCCACCTTCACCTCGCTGCCGGTGCCGTCCAGCAGTGCGGCCCAGTCGGCATGCAGCACGGCCGGTGACTGCTCGACCAGGATGTCGATCGCGTCGGTCGGAGCCGACGTCATCTGCTCGACGGCTTCCAGATCCATGTGCAGTCCGCCGCCGGCGCCGTACCGGGAGAACCAGATCACTTCGACGTCCGGTACGCCGTTGCACGCCGAGACGAGGCGGTCGGGCAGGACGCCTTGCGGCAGGTCGACCACGATGTCGTCGACGGCGGTGCCGTTCTCGCGCCGGTGCTCGACGATCTCGATGGCGTGGATGTCGGCGTTCACTTCACCGAGGGCGGTCGCCACAGTGCCCAGCGAACCGGGCCGGTCCGGGATGATCAATCGCAGCAGGAACACCGAACGATCATCTCCCAGCCGATCACCATGCGTATAACACCCTGTCGCCGCCAATGTTACAGAGCGGAACGCGAAGACACGCCCGGCCCTCTCGACAGTTGAGCACAGAGCGTTGTCCACAGGGACCGGGGATGAGGAAACGCGACCGTCATGGCCGCCCACTAGGATGGCTCGCGTTACACCGAGAACCTCTCTGTGTTTCTCACTCGGCTACTTGCAGACATTGGATCAGTTCATGCCATCGATTACCCGCGAAGAGGTCGCGCACCTGGCGCGACTGGCGCGGATCGAGCTCAGCGATGACGAGCTCGACCACCTCGCGCCACAGCTCGACCAGATCATCACCCTGGTCGGGCAGGTCAGCCAGGTGGCCGCGGACGACATCCCGCCGACCTCGCACGCCCTGCCGCTGACCAACGTGATGCGCGCGGACGAGAACGTCCCGTGCCTCACGCCGGAGCAGGCGCTGTCCGGCGCGCCGGCCGCGGAGGAGCAGCGATTCCGGGTGCCGCGGATCCTGGAGGAGGACTGATGAGCGAGCTGATCAGGAAGACCGCGGCCGAGCTCGCGGAGTTGATGATGTCCGGCCAGGCCAGCTCGGTGGAGATCACCCAGGCGCACCTGGACCGGATCGCGGCGGTCGACGGCGACGTCCACGCGTTCCTGCATGTCGACACCGAGGGCGCGCTGGCGCAGGCCGCCGCCGTGGATGCGAAGCGTGCCGCGGGCGAGCAGCTCGGCCCGCTGGCCGGTGTCCCGCTGGCGCTGAAGGACGTGCTGACCCAGCAGGACGTGCCGACCACGGCCGGCTCGAAGATCCTCGAGGGCTGGAAGCCGCCGTACGACTCGACGGTCGTCAAGCGGTTGAAGGCGGCCGGGATCGTCATCCTCGGCAAGACCAACATGGACGAGTTCGCGATGGGCTCCTCCACTGAGAACTCGGCGTACGGCACCACCCACAACCCGTGGGATCTGGGCCGGATCCCCGGTGGTTCCGGCGGTGGGTCGTCGGCCGCGATCTCGGCGTACGAGGCGCCGCTCGCGATCGGCACCGACACCGGCGGCTCGATCCGGCAGCCCGGTGCGTTCACCGGCACGGTCGGCGTCAAGCCGACGTACGGCGGAACGTCGCGATACGGACTGATCGCACTGGCGTCATCGCTCGACACGCCTGGTCCTTGTGCGCGGACGACGCTCGACGCGGCGCTCCTGCATGAGGCGATCGCCGGGTACGACCCGATGGACTCGACGTCGATCAACCAGCCGGTGCCGGCCGTCGTCGCGGCGGCGCGCAACGGTGATGTGTCCGGTCTGCGCGTCGGTGTGGTCAAGGAGCTCGGCGGCGAGGGCTACCAGCCGGGGGTCGAGGCGCGCTTCCACGAGGCGGTCGAGCTGCTCACCAAGCTCGGCGCCGAGGTGGTCGAGGTCTCCTGCCCGCACTTCGAGTACGCGCTGCCGGCGTACTACCTGATCCTGCCGAGCGAGGCCTCGTCCAACCTGGCCAAGTTCGACGCGATGCGGTACGGACTGCGCGTCGGCGACGACGGCACGAACAGCGCGGAGAAGGTGACCAGCCTGACCCGCGAGGCCGGCTTCGGCGCCGAGGTGAAGCGCCGCATCATCCTCGGCACGCACGCCCTGTCGGCGGGGTACTACGACGCCTACTACGGGCAGGCACAGAAGGTGCGGACGCTGATCGCCCGCGACTTCGCGAAGGCCTACGAGCAGGTCGACGTGCTGGTCTCGCCCGCGACGCCGACGACGGCGTTCGCGATCGGCGACCGGATCGACGACCCGATCGCGATGTACAAGAACGACCTCTGCACGATCCCGTCCAACCTGGCCGGCAACGCGGCCGGGTCGTTCCCGTGCGGCCTCGCCGACGAGGACGGCATGCCGGTCGGCTTCCACGTGATGGCCCCGGTGATGCGTGACGACCTGTGCTACACCGTCGGCGCCGCGCTGGAGTCCGCGCTGGCCGAGCAGTGGGGCGGCGTGCTGATGACCAAGGCTCCGGAGCTGGAGGTGACCCGATGACCGCAGCTGCAACTGACGCAGTCCTCGAGATCGACGACGCGCTGACGCAGTACGACCCGGTGATGGGCCTCGAGGTCCACGTCGAGCTGAACACCAGGTCGAAGATGTTCTGCGGCTGCCCGACCGAGTTCGGCGCGCCGCCGAACACCCAGACCTGCCCGGTCTGCCTCGGTCTGCCCGGCGCCCTGCCGGTGGTCAACCGGCGCGGCGTCGAGTCCGCGATCAAGATCGGCCTGGCGCTGAACTGCGAGATCGCGGAGTGGTGCCGGTTCGCCCGGAAGAACTACTTCTACCCGGACATGCCGAAGAACTTCCAGACCTCCCAGTACGACGAGCCGATCGCGTACAACGGGTGGACCGAAGTGGTCGTCGACGGTGAGACGTACCGGATCGAGATCGAGCGCGCC
This sequence comes from Kribbella sp. NPDC026596, assembly GCF_040638415.1. Lineage (NCBI taxonomy): Bacteria > Bacillati > Actinomycetota > Actinomycetes > Propionibacteriales > Kribbellaceae > Kribbella > Kribbella sp. NPDC026596. The sequence goes on from NZ_JBEZYF010000083.1 coordinate 37,558, forward strand.
CACATGGAGGAGGACACCGGCAAGTCCACCCACGTCGGTGGCGCGACCGGCCGGATCCACGGCGCCTCGCACTCGCTGGTCGACTACAACCGGGCCGGTATCCCGCTGATCGAGATCGTCACCAAGACGATCGAGGTTCCGCCGGAGAAGGCCGCGGCGGTGGCGCGGGCGTACGTGAGCATGCTGCGCGACCTGTTGCTCGCGTTGGGTGTCTCCGACGTCCGGATGGACCAGGGCTCGCTACGCTGCGACGCCAACGTGTCGCTGAAGCCGCACGGCTCGTCGACGCTGGGCACCCGGACCGAGACCAAGAACGTGAACTCGTTCCGCTCGGTCGAGCGCGCGATCACGTACGAGATCACCCGGCAGGCGGCGGTACTGTCGTCCGGCGGCAAGGTCCTGCAGGAGACCCGGCACTGGCACGAGGACACCGGCATCACCACGTCCGGCCGGGAGAAGTCCGACGCCGACGACTACCGGTACTTCCCGGAACCCGACCTGGTCCCGGTCGCCCCGTCCCGCGAGTGGGTCGAGGAGATCCGTGCTTCGTTGCCGGAGGCGCCTTCGCTGCGCCGGGTCCGGCTGCAGGAGGAGTGGGGCTTCACCGACCTGGAGATGCGCGACGTCATCAACGGCAACGCGCTGGAGCCGATCGTGGCGACCGTCGAGCTCGGGATCACCCCGGCCGCGGCGAAGAAGTGGTGGCTGGGTGAGCTGGCCCGCGCGGCGAACGAGTCGGGCCAGGAGCTCGAGGCGCTCGGCGTCGGTCCGGCCGAGGTCGCCGAGGTGCAGAAGCTGGTCGACGAGGGTGCGCTGAACGACAAGCTCGCGCGGCAGGTCTTCGACGGAATGATCAAGGGTGAGGGCACGCCGGCCGAGATCATCGACAAGCGCGGTCTGGCCTTGGTCTCGGACGACTCGGCCCTGATCGAGGCGATCGAGCGGGCCATCTCGGCCAACCCGGACGTGGTCGAGAAGGTCAACTCCGGAAAGCCGGCCGCCGCCGGTGCGCTGATCGGCGCGGTGATGAAGGACATGCGCGGTCAGGCGGACGCGGCCAAGGTCCGCGAGCTCCTGAACGCCAAGCTCGGTATCTGAGAGCTGACGGAGGGACAAGTCGATTAGGCTGGGGGCGGCGGACTTTAATGCAGCGTCCTTTTTATGTTCCTAAGAGATTTCCAAGCTCTAGACGCGGCAGTCAAAGAT
>NZ_JBEZYF010000084.1:0-38192 GCF_040638415.1 Kribbella sp. NPDC026596
GCTCTGGTTGCCCCCCTCAGATTCTCAGTGGGCAACCCTCCAGCTCGGGGGTTATCCCCTCAAATCTGTCGGTACGCGCGGGGCGACGAGGCCACGTGGGGGCATGGTGGACCACCTGGCGCTCGACCACCATGCAGGAGCTTGAGGGGGTTGAGGGATCGGGGTCGGTGGTGGGGGTTAGGGGCGGCGCTGGGGTGGTTGGTGGGTGTCGTAGTGGGAGCGGGCTGCTTCGACTTTTTCGAGGTTGGGGGACCAGGTGGCCAGGGAGTGGAAGAGGGGCGCGAGGCTTTGGCCCAGGGGGCTGATTTCGTATTCGACTCGGGGTGGGACTTCTGGGTAGTAGGTGCGGAGGATCAGGCCGTCGCGTTCTAGTTGGCGTAGGCGCTGGGTGAGGACCTTTGGGGTGATCGCGCCGATTTGGCGCTGGAGTTCTACGAAGCGCTGGCGGCCGTATTCGTTGAGGGTCCAGAGGATTGGGGTTGTCCAGCGGCTGAAGACCAGATCTACGACCGGGGCGATCGGGCAGGCCTGTACTGGATCCACTGGTGCTGTGGGCTCGATCACAAAGGTCCTTTCGGCCAATACTTTCCTCTAGGTACCTACTATCCCATGGCAAGTAGCGTCCTCGGTAGATCAATCGAACGAGGAGCAAAAACACATGATCGTGGTGACCGGAGCAACCGGAAACGTGGGACGCCCATTGGTCGAGGCGCTGGCTGCAGCAGGCGAAGAAGTGACGGCGGTATCTCGCAGCATCACGGAAGGGGCGCAGGGCGGCGCGCTGGGGGGATCGCGTGATGGACGGGGCGGTGCGCCGGCGGGATCGCGTGACGGGCGGGGTGGCGGGGCGGTCGAAGGGTGGGGTGGTGGGGTGCGTCGGGTTCGGGGGGATCTGGCTGAGGCTGAGAGTCTCAAGCCGGCGCTCGATGGGGCCGATGCGGTGTTTCTGTTGACGGCCGCGGACTTTCTGGCTGACGGGGATCTTGGAAAGGTGATGGAGGTTGTCAAGGCGGCGGGCGTTGAGCGGGTTGTGCTGCTGTCTTCTCAGGGGGTCGGCACCAAGCGGCACCCGGCGGATCTCGAGGAGGCCGTGACGCGGTCCGGGCTTGGTTGGACGATGCTGCGGCCTGGGAACTTCGCCAGTAATGCCCTGCAGTGGGCCGAGTCGATTCGTACTCAGCGGACGATGGCGGCGCCGTTCGCGGACGTTGCCCTGCCGGCCGTGGACCCGGACGACATCGCCGAGGTGGCAGCCGCCGCGTTGCGCGATCCGAGCCATGTCGGTCACGTCTACACGCTGACTGGACCAGCCGCGATCTCGCCCCGGCAGCAGGCCGAGGCGATCGCGCAAGCCGTCGGCGAATCTGTGCAGTTCGTGGAGCTCAGTCGCGACGAGGCGAAGAGCCGGATGCTGGCCTACATGCCCGAGCCGGTCGTCGAGGCCACCCTCGGCGCACTCGGTACGCCGTCAGCCGCCGAGCAGGAGGTGAGTCCCGACGTGGAGAAGGTGCTCGCGCGGCCGCCGCGGACCTTCACAGACTGGGTCACTCGCAACCTGCACGTGTTCAAGTAGCCCGGACGAGCGGGAGGAACACGTCGTCGACCAGGGAGGTGAGGGTCGACGACGGGACCGGCTCGTGGGTGAAGAAGATCTCGTGGCGCAGGAGGTTGGTCGGCGCGGTGAGGACTCGGGCGGGAACGTCCGCTGTCGGGATCTCACCGCGGGCCGCGGCCCGCTCGACGACGGTCGCCATCACGCCGGTCATCCGGCTGTACACCTCCGGATCCAGATCCGGAGCTTCGGCCATCAGTCCGTGGATGGTGTCGGGGCCGAGGAGGGCGAACCGATCGGCCATCCGCTGCAGAACCTCGAGTACGTCGCCGCGCAGCGTCCCGGTGTCCGGGATGTCCTCGACGATCGAGCCGGTCCGGTGCCGCATCGCCGCGATCACCAACTCCGCCCGATTCCTCCACCGCCGGTACAGCACCTGCTTGCCGGTGTGCGCCCGCGCGGCGACCGCCTCCATCGTCAGCCGCGCGTAGCCGGACTCCATCAGCTCGTCCCAGGCAGCGTCGAGCAGCACGGCCTCCAACTCGGCGCCCCGCCGCCGCTGCACCTGTTCCATCGCCACCCCTCAAAAAAAGAGACCTTGCGTCTCTTAACAACCCGAGCCTACCCTGAGAGACGTAAGAGACGCAACGTCTCTAAGGAGACCTCGGAATGACCACAGCCACCCCCGACCGCCTGGATCGCGCGGTCCTCAAACTCGCCGCTGTCCTCGTCCTCGGCGCCCTCGCCCCGCTGCTCGACAGCACGATTGTCACAGTCGCGATCCACACCCTCGGCGCCGAGCTGCATGCGCCGGTGTCCACGGTCCAATGGGTCAGTACGGCGTACCTGCTCGCGCTGGCGATGGCGATCCCGATCACCGGCTGGTCCGCGAACCGCTTCGGCGCCAAACGGATGTGGATCGTCGCGCTGGCGTTGTTTCTGGCCGGCTCGATGCTGTGTGGAGTCGCCTGGAACATCGGCTCGCTGATCGCATTCCGGGTGATCCAGGGCATCGGCGGCGGACTCATGCTGCCGATCCTGCAGACGATCCTGCTGCGCGCGGCCGGGCGCGAACGGATCGGCCGGCTGATGGCGGTCGTCACCTTGCCCGCACTGATCGGCCCGATCCTCGGCCCGGTGATCGGCGGGCTCCTGGTCGGCCACCTCAGCTGGCGCTGGATCTTCTACGTCAACGCACCGATCTGCATCCTCGCGATCGTGCTCGCCATCCGCACCCTCAAGCCCGACCCCGAGCCGGCCGCCGCGGCACTCGACGTCCCCGGACTGCTTCTCATCTCTCCCGCCTTGGCCGGCATCATCTACGGCCTCACCCAGGTCGGAACTCACGGCGGCTTCGGCCACGTCGCCGTACTGGTACCGATCGGCGCCGGCCTGATCCTCCTGCTCGCCTTCATCCTCAGAAGAAGCCCGCTGATCGATCTCACCCTGTTCCGGACCAGATCGTTCGCCGCATCGACCGCGCTGCTGTTCCTCACCGGCTTCGGCCTGTACGGCGCGATGCTGCTCCTCCCGCTCTTCTACCAACAGGCCCGCGGTGAGACCGTCACAGCCGCCGGCCTCCTGCTCGTCCCGCAAGGCATCGGCAGCCTGCTGGCCCGAGTCGCCGGCGGCCTCACCGACCGCTTCGGCCCGCGACCGGTCGTCCTGGCGGGCCTGGCCCTCACCACACTCGGAACAATCCCGTTCGCCTTCGCCGGTACGTCGTACGCACTGCTGGCAATCGCTCTCGTCATCCGTGGCGCCGGACTCAGTGCGGTCAACCTGGCGGTGATGGTCGGCGCGTTCCGGGAACTCGATCCGCAGCACATCCCCGACGCCAGCAGTACGACCCGGATCATGCAGCAACTCGGTGGTGCGTTCGGCGCCGCGACGCTGGCCGTGATCCTGCAGAACCAGCTGACCGGCCACCAGGCGCCAGACGCCTACGCGCACAGCTTCGCCTGGGCGATCGGCTTCACCGTGATCGCGACCATCCCAGCCCTTTTCCTCCCGAAGCGCCGGGCTCTTGAATAAGTAACACGCTTGGTTTAACTTATCCGCGCAGCTGCTGTCGCGTGTACTTCCGGCCCGCCACCTGGAGGTTTCCAGCATGTCCAGACGCCTGCTCGCGCGCGTCCTCCCCGCTCTCCTCCTGACCAGCGTCATCGCCGTACCGACGGCCCACGCCGCCACGATGTACCCGAGCGGCGTCGGCACCGACCTCGGTCCGACCCCGACCACGCTCGGCGTGAAGCCCGCAGCCGGCGACGATCCTGCCGGCCTCCGGACCGGTACCGAACAAGGCCGGACCTACTGGCAGACCAACCAAGCCGCCAACACCGGCTACCTCGAGTTCGACGTCGACCGTGACTACGTCGACGAGATCGGCACCGACGACGTCCTGGTGACGGTGACGTATCTCGACAGCGGCTCCGGCACGCTCGAGCTCCAGTACGACGCCCCGACCAATCCGCAGGCGGACGCGACCGACGTCCAGCTGACCAACACCGGCCAATGGAAGACCGGCACCTTCGAGCTCACCGATATCGGGTTCACGAACCGCCTCGGCGACGCCGACGTCAGGATCTTCGGCAGCGCCGACATCACGATCGCCGGTCTCCGGATCAGTACGGCGGGCGCCTCGGTGCAACTGGGGCCGTCGCCGATCCAGAACGGGATCAGCCCGCGTGCCGGGGACGACGCGTCGCATCTCGTCACCGGCGTGCAGGACGGTCGCCCGTACTGGCAGACCGACCACACCGCCCCGGCGCCGGGCACGAACTTCTTCTACATGAACGTCGCGGACACCTACCTCTACGACAACCACAGCCTGGTGCTGATCAGCGTCGACTACTTCGACGCGGGCAACGGCCAGTTCGGTCTGCACTACGACTCGCCCGGCGAGACGATCCCGGAGAAGTTCAAGAACTCCGAGGTCGTCCAGTACGGCGACACCAAGACCTGGAAGACCCACACCTTCGCCCTGCCCGACGCGGTGATGACCAACCGCTCGAACGGCGGCGACTTCCGGATCCACAACGGCAACGGCTCGGTCGACCTCAAGGTCGCCGCCGTCCGCGTCGCCAAGGTCGCGACCACGCTCGACGTGACCGAAGGTCTCGTCGACCTGATCGACCAGGCGGCGCGCACCGAGAAGGCCGCCCGGGAGGGCACTCGCGACGGCCAGTATCCGGCCGGCAGCCGAGCGACCCTGCGCCAAGCGATCGACGACGCCCGCGCAGTCGCGGCCACTCCGGGTGTCACCGACGTACAGGTCAAGGCGGCGCTGCAGACCCTGCAGGCCAAGCTGGATGCGTTCACACCGATCGATACGAACTTCGCATCGGACGGTACGGCGACCGCTAGCAGCGGATCCAACGCCGTGAGCGTCAACGACCGCAACCACGACACCGCGTGGACCAGCGGGCCGGGCGACTCGTGGTTGCAGCTCGACCTCGGCAAGCCGCGACCGGTCAACGACGTACGAGTCGAATGGGCGCAGGCCTACTCCCCCGACTACTCCGTCCAGGTCTCGAACGACGGCACGAAGTTCACCACCGTCGGCCGGACCGGCTCGCCCGGCGGCAATCAGGTCAGCAAGACCCGCTTCGCGACCACCTCCGCACGCTACGTCCGGGTCGCGATGACCGGCGCCGACTCCTTCATTGTCAAGGAGCTCGAGCTGCGGCAGTCCCCGGTCGTGACACCGAAGCCGCGGCTGGTCCAGCCGGTCAACCCGACCGAGGACGGCGTCGTCGCCGACTTCGACGCCACCGAGTACGGCGCCGACCGCACCGGCCGGCGTGATTCCACCAAGGCCATCCAGCAGGCCATCTACGCCTGCCAGGACGCGGGCGGTGGCACGATCTGGCTGCCCGCCGGCCAGTACAAGGTCACCGACACGATCGAGGTGCACGCGTTCTGCACGGTCCGCGGTGACCACGGCCTGGCGCCGGACTACGGCACGGTGATCATCGCGGATCTCCAGTCCGGTGACGACGGACCCAGCTTGTTCCGGATCGGCGGTAGCGCCGGCGTCCTGGGCGTCACCACCTACTACCCGAACCAGAATGCTACCGACCCGGTTCCGTACAACTACACGTTCGAGATCCCCGGCGGCGCCTGGATCGGCAACGAGAACTACATGATGTCGACCGTCTCCGACGTCACCATGCTGAACTCCTACCGCGGTATCGGCGTCAGCACGATGCCGAACGACCATGGCAACGCCCCCAGTTCCGGCCAGGTGCACGAGTCGACCACGATCCGGAACATCCAGGGCACGGCACTGCTCGAAGGCGCCCGCGCGTACAACGGTGCCGACGTCGGCACCTGGGAGAACGTTGTCTTCAGCAACTCCTACTGGGCGAACGCGCCCCGGGCCTACCGCCCGCCTTCCCGTACGGCGCTCGACGCGTGGACCCGTGCGCACGGCACCGGCCTGGTGCTCGGTGACCTGGAGTGGGACCAGTTCCACAAGATCACGCTCTCCGACTACCACGTCGGCATCCACGTGGTCGCCGGCCAGCGAGCCCAGTTCACCGGTAGCTTCCTTCAGCCGGACGTACGGCGTACCGACATCGGCGTGCTCGTGGATGTCATCGACGACCGCTGGGGCATGACGCTGGCCGGCGGCCGGATCGAGGGCAGCGACCACGCGATCCAGAACAACGCCCGCGGGTACGTGAAGATCACCGGGACAGCCCTCTCCGGCGCTCTCGACGGCATCATCCACCGCATGTCCGGCGCTGCGCCGAGCTACACCCACAGAGCGCTCCCCAAGCCGGCGCAGGAGCTCTATGTCGTGAACGCACCGCACGGCGTCGGGTACCTCCCGGCCGCCGACGCGACCTCCGCCGTCCAGAAGGTGCTGGACAAGGCGGGCCGGGACGGCGGCGGCATCGTCTACCTGCCGGCCGGCTGGTACCGGATCGCCACGCACCTGACTGTTCCCGCGAAGGTGGAGCTGCGCGGAGCGTCGGCCGTACCGAACCGGGATCAGGGCGGAGCGAGTGGTGGCACAGTCCTGCAGGCGTTCGAGGGGCGAGGGGCGGCCGACACCGCCACGGCACTCGTCACGCTGGACGGGAAGCGCGCAGGCCTGCGCGGACTGCGGGTCTTCTACCCGGACAACAACCCCGGTTCGAGCGACGGCGTCGTCCCCTACCCGTACGCCGTCCGCGGTCACGCCGGTGGGAACTACGTGATCAACGCCGGCTTCCCGAACGCCTGGAACGGGATCGACCTCGGCGGTGACGACGTCGTGGTCCGCAAGGTCGCCGGCGCGTTCTTCGACCACGCGATCGCGATCGGCCAGGGCAGGAACGGCCGCATCGAGGGCGTGCTGTCGAACGGGAACGCGGTCACCCGGGTCGGCTACCAGCAGCCGTACTGGATGAACGAGGGCAGTATCTTCGAGCTCGTCATCGACAAGTACATGCGCAAGACCGCGAAGATCGTCACCGTCGACGGCGCTCGCGGACTCACGCTGCTCAACGTGTTCGCGTACGGCTTCCACGACGGGCTCGTGGTGAACTCCGGGCAGGTCGACGCCTTCAACCTCGGCACCGACAACCTGGGCACCGACGGTCACACCGTCAAGGTCGTCAGCGGTGAGGTCGAGGCGACCAACCTGGCCCGCTACAACGGTGCCACGCTCGAAGGCCCGGCGACGCTGCGCAACGTGATGGTGATCAACGTCGTCCAGCGCAGCATCAAGGTCCAGGCCAGTGGCTCCGGCACCGTGAAGATCGCCGGAAACGAGTCCGAACCCGGGACGTACGAGGTCGGCGCGCAGGTGACCGTGACTGCGGCGCCAACATCGGATAGCGTTTTCCAGAACTGGACCGTCGACGGGACGGTGGTCTCGACCGAGCCGTCGTACTCCTTCACCGTCGCCACGGACCAGGTTCTGACCGCGAATTTCCAGGCGAAGTAGGAGCGAGATGGCTGACACACAACAGCAGGTCGCGATCGTGGGCTGCGGCATCATCGGCCGCACCCACGCGGACACCATCGCGGCACGGCCGGACGCGACCGTGACCGCCCTCGTCGACTCCGACGCCGGTGCCCGGGAGGCGCTGGCGGCCCGGCTGAAGGAGGCGGGCCAGCCGGAACCGACGCTGTACGACGACCTGACCGCGGCGCTGAGTGGGTCCGACGTCTCGCTGGTCGCGATCTGCACCCCGAGCGGGACGCACGCCGCGCTCGCCGAGCAGGCGCTGGAAGAGAAGAAGCACGTCGTGATCGAGAAGCCGCTCGACGTCGACCTGACCCGGGCCCGCCGTCTCGGCGCGGCGGCCACCCGGGCCGCGAGCCACGGCGTGGTGTCCTCGGTGATCAGCCAGCACCGGTTCGACGGGGGCAGTGCGGTGGTCAAGCAGGCGATCGACGCCGGCCGATTCGGCCAGCTCACGTCGTCCGTCGCGACGGTTGCCTGGTGGCGCAGCGACGAGTACTACGCCTCCGCGGGCTGGCGTGGCACCTGGGCGCAGGACGGCGGTGGCGCACTGATGAACCAGGGCGTGCACACCGTCGACCTGATGCTGTGGTTCATGGGCCGGCCGGTGAGCATCCAGGCCCAGGCACTGCGGGCCGCGCACCACGCGATCGAGGTCGAGGACACCGTGGTCGCGACGATCACGTTCGAGTCCGGTGCGGTCGGCACGCTGCACGCGACGACCGCGGCCTTCCCGGGTGGCCGGACCCGGGTGTCGGTCCACGGCACCGCGGGTGGCGCCGAGGTGGAAGACGACCGGCTCAGCCGTCTGAACGTCGACGGGGTGAAGGACGACGCCCCGATCGATGACAGCGGGCCCGGTGGCCACAAGGCGCAGTACGACGACATCTTCGGAGCGATCGCGGGCGGTCAGCAGCCGGGGATCACCGTGCAGGACGCGATCGACGCGCTGGCCACGGTCCGCGCGGTCTACATCGCGTCGACCCTGCAGCGTCCGGTCAAATTCCTCGACGTCCTCGAGGGACGCTACGACGACGTCGAGGTCTCCCGCGGCGTCGGCCTCCCGCCGAACTGACAGCCGGAAGGCCCGGCGCCGCTAGGCGCCGGGCTCGCGGTTGTTCAGGATCCGCTGGTAGAGGTTGCAGTCCTGCCAGACGCCGCCGATGTGCAGGTACGTCGGGGCGAAGCCGATCTGGTCGAAGCCGGTGCGCTGAAGGACGCGTTGCGACGCGACGTTGTTCGTCAGCGTGCTGGCCTCGATCCGGTGCAGCCTCAGTTCACTGTCGGCGATCTGTGCGACCGTGTCGACGGCACGGGTGGCGAGGCCACGGCCGAGGGCTTCGACGGCGAGCCAGTACCCCAGACTCGCGCTGCGGAACGGACCGGGCACCACATCCTGCAGGGTGAAGGCACCGACGACGCGGCCGTCCTCGATCAGCAGCCACGGCACGACCAAGCCGTTCTTGTGGCGCTCGAGCGTGCTGGTCAGCTTCTCGAGCTGACCGGCCGGTGTGAACCAGTTCTCCGGGCGTTGGGGCTCCCACGGGCTGAGGTGGTCCCAGCTGCGGGTGTAAGCGTCGGCCAGCCCCGGCGCGTCGTCGAGGGTGGCGATCCGGAGCTGGACTTCAGGTGTGAGCTGGCGCGGCGAAATCACTTCGGCAGCCTACGGGCCTGACTGGAGCCACTGACGCGAGGGGTGAAAGCGTCGTGGAAGATCGTCGACGCGGCACCGACCGCGGCCGCGTCGGTCTGCAGCATCGACTCCTCGACTGCGACCGGACGAGTCTCCCGGGCGACCGGATGCGCGTTCACCGCGCGACCGATCTCGGTCAGGACGATCTCCGAGATCTCCTTCCCGAACGCCGGCCCGCCGACCACCAACAGGTCGATGTCGAGCAGGTCGACCAATCCCACGGCGCCTTGGCCGATCACCCGGGCAACCTGGGTGACCGCCTTGACGGCTGCGTCGTCACCGTCGGCCGCCGCCTTGCAGACGGCCTTGTATCGCTTCGCCTCGTCGATCGCCCCCGGGTCCGTCTCGACGTACCCGAACTCGGCCGCGATCACGGGAAGCGACGCGGTCGGGTTGCACTCGGGCACCATCCGCGGACCGTCCTCGGGTGACCACTCCCCCATCCCGAGCGCCGCGATCTGGCCGAACTCGCCGGCGTTCGCCGTACCGCCACGGTAGATCGAGCCGTTCAGGATCAGGCCGCTGCCGACGCCCGTACCCAGGTACAGATAGGCGAAGTCGCGCGCCCGGGCCGAGCGGCCGATCCAGCGTTCGCCGAGGGCGGCCGCCGTACCGTCCTTCTCGACCAGGACCGGATGGTTCAGCTTCTCCTGCAGGAGCTGACGGATCTTCAGACCGCGCCAGGCCGGCTGCAGCGGAAGCGCGAGCAGTGAGCCGTCCGCATCGATCGGCCCCGGTACGGCGACGCCGACGCCGAGCATCGAATCGAGGTCGACCTGGCTGATGCTGAGCGCCGCGGTCACCGTCGCGGCGGTCAGATCGACCAGCTTGTTCGCCTCCAGGTCGTCGGCGAGGTCGACCGTCTCCCGGCGCACGATCGTGCCGTCGAGGTCGACCACCGCGACGGTTAGCAGCTCGGGGTCGATGTGGATGCCGACCGCGTGCGCGGCGTTCGAGCGCAGCCGGACCGGAGTGCGCGGTTTGCCGAGCCGTTCGGCGCGCTCCTGCGCCTCCTCCACCAGCAGCCCCTGCTGCTGGAGGATGCGCAGGATCCGTGACACCGACTGCTGGGTCAGGCCGGTCCGGCGGGAGATCTCGGTCCGGCTGATGATGCCGGCCAGCCGGATCGTCTCGATGATGACGGCCTCGTTGAACGAGCCCAGGTCGTACTGGTTCGCGCCCACGCGCCGCAGCTCAGATTCCGCACCCGAGTCGTCCATCGCCACCTCCCCGTCAGTTCCCGATTAGCCGCGATCGTACTGCGCAGAGCCCCTTGTCACGGTGCTTCGAGGGCCCCGTCGATGCGTCGTACGCCGGCTGCCCACTCGTCGTGTCCGGACAGTTGCGCGGGATAACGGGCGGCCGCCTCCAGGTCGATCTCGATGCCCCAGCCAGGAGCCTCGTTCGGCCGCAGCCAGCCATCCTCGATCCGCAGCGCGCCGGGGAACACCTCGTAGGTCTCCTCGTTGTAGAGGTGACCCTCTTGGATGCCGAAGGCAACGGAGCTGACGTCGAGCGCGACGTTCGCGGCCGCACCGATCGGCGAGGTGTCGCCCGGCCCGTGCCACGCCGTGCGGACGCCGGAGATCTCGGCGAGGTCGGCGAGCTTCCGGGCCGGCGTCAGACCGCCGATGTCGGACACATGCGACCGGATGAAGTCCACGCCGCCGTCCCGGATCAGGCGGACGGCGTCACCGAAGGACGTGGTCAGTTCGCCGACGGCCAGCGGCACCGGCGACGCGGCCCGTACCTCGGGCAGCCGGTCCCACAGCTCGGGCGCCAGCACGTCCTCGAGGAAGAACAGCCGGTGCTGCTCCAGCGAACGGGCGAGCAGCACAGCTTCCTTCGGCGTGAGCCGTGAATGGACGTCGTGCAGCAGCTCGATGTTGTCCGGAAGGGCGTGCCGCGCCTCGGCGAACAGCTCCGGCGTTGTCCGCAGGTAGTCCCGCGCGGACCAGCCGTTGTGGTACGGCGCGTCCGGGTAGAGCGTCGGCACCCGCGGAGCGCCGTACCCACCGCCGCCTGGCGTCGACATCTGCAGCCGGATGTGGCGCCAACCTTGCGCGATCAGCTTCTGCGCGTGGTCGATCGTGTCCTCGATCGTCTGACCGCTGGCGTGGATGTAGGTGTCCGCGGCCGCGCGGACCTTGCCGCCGAGCAACTCGTACACCGGCATGCCGGCGCGCTTGCCGGCGATGTCCCACAGCGCCTGGTCGATCCCGGAGATCGCGTTGTTCGTCACCGGTCCGCCCCGCCAGTAGCCGGAGAATCCGGCCAGCCGGGTCAGGTCGCCGATGTCGCCCGGGTAGCGGCCGACCAGCAGCCGGGCCAGGTGCTCGTCGACGAACGTCTGGACCGCCTTCCACCGCTGCGTGAACGTCGCGCACCCGAGCCCGTACAGGCCCGGCTCGGTGGTGTCGATCTTCACCACCACCAGCGGGATGCCTTGCGGCGCGGTGACGATCGCCTTGACCTCGCGGATCCGGACGTCGTCCCGGACGGGCCACGGCTGGTCGAAGTTCGAGGGCATTCACAGCTCCAAAGAAAGGGTAGGGAGGTCGAGCTCGTACTGGGCCTGGAAACCGAGCACGGTCCGGGCCGCGGTCAGGTCGATCGGGACCTCACGGCCGATGAACCGGCGCAACCGCGGCACGTCCGGCGCGAACGCATCCAGCAGTGCCTCGGTCTCGTACGGCGCCCGCGTGGTCCCGGCGGCGACGAAGAAGACGTGGGCACCGGACAACGGCGCCGTCAGCCCCAGTTCGATCGCACGCGCCGAGTCTCGCAGGTCCAGGTAACTCCACGCCTCACGGAGTCCATCGAGTGGATCGCGGCGGGCGTGGTCGGCCTGGCGCTGCAGGATCTCGGTCGTGTTCACGTGCGGGAACCGGAACGCGACCACGTCGATCCCCCACCGGCGCCAGGCCATCCGGGCGGTGTTCTCGTCGTTCTGCTTGGACAGCGAGTACGGGTCGGCGACGTCGACCGGGATCTTCTCGTCCCACGGGAAGTACGCCGGCAGGATCTCGTGCGGGTTGAACGGGATCCCGGTCGCGTTGATGCTGCTCGCGACCACCGCCCGTTCGATGCCGAGGACACCGGCCTGGTGGAGCACGTTGAACGTCGACACGACGTTGATCGAGTACACGTCGTACGGTGTCCCCGCCGAAGGGTGCGCGAGGGCCGCCAGATGGACGACGGACTCGGCACCCTCCAGCGCCCGGGCGACGTCGGTCTCGGACAGGGTGTCGCCGATCAGCACGCGGTCGGCCTTGAGGTCCGGGTGCTCGACGTTGGACAGCGCCGTCACCCGCGCCCCGAGCTCGGTCAGGTGCTGGACCGTGGCCAGCCCGATCCGTCCCGCCGCCCCCGTGACCAGCACCCGCCGGCCGTTCAGTTCACTCACTCCTTGATTCCTCCCGCCATCCCCACGCCACGCAGGAATTGTTTCTGGAACAACAAGAACAGCACCACAGGTATCAGAACCGCGAGGAACAGCGCACTCATCTGCAGCGAGATCTCCGTGGTCTTGGCCACCCGCGGCAGGGCGACCGAGATCGGCTGCAGCCGCGGGTCGGGCAGCACGAGCAGCGGCCAGAGGTAGTCCTTCCACGAACCGATCACGGTCAGCAGCGCGACGACGCCGACGATCGGCTTCGACAGCGGCAGGATCAGCGCCGTGAACAGCCTCAGGTTGCTCGCCCCGTCGATCCGGGCGGCCTCGATCAGCTCGCGCGGGATCGAGTCGAAGTACCGCTTCATCACCAGGACGTTGAACGCGCCGGCCGCCTGCGGCAGCCAGACCGCCCAGAACGTGTTCTGCAGGCTGATCCCGAGCACCGGCATCTTCAGGACGGTCATGTACAGCGGGACCAGCGAGATGACACCGGGGAGGAACAGCGTCGCGAGGACGGCTCCGGTGACGACCGGTCCCCACTTCGGCCGCAGGACGCTGAGCACGAAGGCTCCCGTCGTACACACGAACAGCGTCGAGATCATCGAGCCGATCGCGATGAACGCGGTGTTGCCCAGGTATGCGCCGATCTGCACGCGGTTCCAGGCGTCCGGGATGTTCTTCAGCTGGATGCCCGACGGCCACAGCTGCATCGGGCCACTCAGGATGTCCTGGCTCGTGGAGACGCCGGACTTGAGCAGCCAGAGCAGCGGGCCGGCGCCGGCGATCAGGACACCGATGAAGATCAGCACCTGGATCGCCGGCAGGCCATAGCGGACCGCGCCGCGCCGCCGGTCCTTGGTCGAGATGATTCCGCGCTCGTACGCAGTGTCACGGCTCATGTGGTGCTCCAGCGGCGAGTGACGAAGTGGTAGACGACCGACAGCACGCACAGCACCCCGGCGAGCAGCACGCTGAGCGCGGTCGCGGCGCCGAAGTCGCCGTTGATGAACGCGTACCGGTAGATCAGCAGCAGGATCGTCATCGTGGCGTTGTTCGGACCGCCGCCGGTGAACAGGAACGGCTCGGTGAACACCTGGAACGTCCCGATCAGCTGCAGCAGCATCATGATCAGGATGATTCCGCGGATCTGCGGCAGCGTGACGTGCCAGACGCGGCTCCAGATCCCCGCGCCGTCCAGCTCGGCCGCCTCATACAACTCCGTGCGTACGCCGGTCAGCGCCGCCAGGTAGATGATCGACGTGGCACCCGCGCCGGCCCAGGTCGCCTCGAGCACGATGGCCGGCATTGCCAGCGTCTGCGAGTTCAGCCAGGCGAACGGCCCGATCCCGAACCAGCCGAGGATCGAGTTGAAGACGCCCGCCCCACTCGGGTCGTAGAAGAACGTCCACAAGAGGATCGCGGCCACCGGCGGTACGACGGCCGGCAGGTAGGAGAACACGTTGTAGAGCCATCCGGTCTTGCGCAGCTCACTGATGAACACGGCCAGGAACAACGGCACCGGGAACCCGAAGATGAGGGCCAGGAAAGCGAAATACAGCGTGTTGAGCGCCGCCTGCGGGAGCTGCGGATCGGTCAGCACATAACTGAAGTTCGACAGCCCGACCCACTCGGCGGGCAGCACCAGGTTGTTCTTCTGGAAGCTGAGCACCAGGCCGCGGACGATCGGGCCCCAGGAGAAGTACAGGAAGATCAGCACCAGGGGCAGGACGAAGAAGATGCTGCTGAGCCCGCCCGAGCGGTACCAGGTCGCGACGGACCTGGCACTGCTCCGGCTCTGCTTCGGCGTACGTAGCTGGAACATCGGCTACCGGGCCAGGCGTGCGTCGATCTTCGAAGCGGTGTCGCTCAGTAGCTTGTCGATGTCCGCGTCCTTCTTCGTGAGCACCTGCTGGACCACCGGGTCGAGCAGCGAGTAGACCTCCTGGCCCTTGTTCGACGGCTCGGGCAGCAGCTTCAGCGAGGTGGTCGAGTCGATGTAGCCCTGGAACTGCTTGACCGGGACGTTCACGTACGGCTCACGCCACTTGTTGAACTGGTCGTAGGTCTCCTGGCTCAGCGGGCTGATGCCGGGACGGCCGACGAAACCCTTGTCGGCGATCGTGGTCTTGGCGTCCTGGACCGCGACCGACTCGGTCGTGTACTTGTCGAACTGGTCGAACTTGATCCACTTCAGCGCGGCGACGACCTCGTTCTTGGTCGCCTTCGGGCTGATCATCTTCAGCGAGCCGCCGGTCAGCGTGCCGTACGGGCCACCGTCCTGCGGCAGCGCGCCCGCACCGAAGTCGGCGGGCTTCATGCCGAACTGCTTCACGCTCATGTCGTAGGCGTCCGGCGCCTGCAGGACCATGCCGATCTTGCCGGCCGCGAAGTCCTGGCGGACCTCCTCCTGGTTGTACAGGAACCGGCTGCCCATCGAGTTGTCGGTCCAGCGCATGTCCTTGAGCAGCTGCAGCGCCTTCTTGGTCGGCGCGTCGTCGAACGTGCTCTTCTTGCCGTCCGCGCTCTCGACCGTGCCGCCCATGCTGTACGTCATCGTGGTCAGCATCCAGCCACCGGTGTTGTTCGTGGTCAGCTGCGCGTACCCCGCCTTACCGGTCTTGTCGTGGATCTGCTTCGCGTACTGACGGACCTCGTCCCAGGTCGTCGGCGGCTTGTCCGGGTCCAGGCCGGCCTGCGTGAACAGCGCCCGGTTGTAGGCGATGCCGACCGAGAAGACGTCGATCGGTACGCCGTAGATCCGGCCGTTCGCGTCCTGGACGATCTTCAGGACGTTCGGGTTGAGGTCCTTGGTCAGGTCGACCAGCTTCAGCTCGTCGGTGATGTCCGGCAGCTGCTTGTTCGGGATCATGTTGGCCGGCTCGGTGAAGCTGATGTTCATCACCGTCGGCAGCGTCCCGCCGGCCACCTGCGCCTGGAAGGTCTGTGCCTGCCAGCTGGTCTCGGTCGACTTCACGGTGATGTTCGGGTTCTTCGCCGTGAAGTCGCTGATCTTCTGGTTGAACGCCTTCAGGTCGTTCGGCTTGTCGGGGGTCGGTCGGTCCCCGATCGTGATGGTGACCGGCGCGTTCTGGTCGATCTCGCTACCGGCGGCGGACGACGACGGCGTCGTACTCTTCGCGCACCCCGCCGCCGCGAGCACCAGCCCGGCCACACCCAGGGCGGCGCCCCACCTGCTCACTCTCGTCATCGGAACTCCTCAGGTTTCCGGATGCCGCCGGTGTGCTCTGAGCCACACACCGGCCAGGTCTCGAGTAAGTTAAACCAAGCGTGTTACTAATTCAATGCCTAGAAGGAGGTCAATTGCGGCAGCGGTTTCGCTCAGGTGTTGAGGTCGCCCATCGGCATGAACTTCGGCGGCTGCGGATCGGCCAGGAAGTCGAGCAGCAGACCGTTGACGAGCCCGGGCTTCTCCAGCGGCAGGCCGTGCGACGTGCCTGGTACGACGGCCACCTGAGCGTCCGGGATCGCCCGGGCGACCTCCGGACTGCGCCCGTGACCGCGCCGCTCCGGGATCAGGACCCGGTACCGCTCCGCGAGCGCCGGGCGTTGAGCCAGCCAGCTGTCGGAGCCCCCTCCCCCGCCGTGCAGCAGGACGACAGGGTCGCCGGTCCCCACTTCGTCGTAATAGGTCCGGACTCCCCGCGCGTCGACGTACACAGTTGTCGAACGCGCAACTCACGCCCTGAGGTTCCCAAGGCACGTCGAGCCCTCTAACCGAAGCCGCGGACGCGGAACTGCATCACTCGGTAGGGCCAGCGCGTGGTTCTGATGCTCTAGTCCGTCCCGGTGGCTACTGGGCGGGTGGGGTCGGTGATCCATTCGGACCAGGAGCCTATGTAGACGGTGGCGGGGAGGTTGGCGACCTCCAGGGCCAGGGCCTCGTGGGCGGCGGTGACGCCGGAGCCGCAGTAGACGCCGACCTCGGTGGTGTTGTCGACGCCGAGCTTCTCGAAGCGTTCGCGGAGGTCGGCGGCGGGGAGGAAGTGGCCGGTTTCGTCGACGTTCGCGGTGGTGGGGGCGTTGGTGGCGCCGGGGATGTGGCCGGCCACCGGGTCCATCGGTTCGACCTCGCCGGCGAAGCGTTCAGGGGCTCGGGCGTCCAGGAGTACGCCGGCCGCCGCGACAGCAGCCGCGCCTTCGGCGTCAAGCATGGGGATGTGGCCGGGCGTCGCGATGAACCCGCCGGAGACGTCGTTGGTGGTGCTGTCGGCGTCGGCGGAGTTGGTGGTTGGCACAGCGCCCGCCTGGGTGGTGGGCAGCTCGGTGGTGAGCTGTCCGCCTGCGGCTTGCCAGGCGGCTTGGCCGCCGTCCAGGACTCGGACGTTCGTCAGGCCGAAGTAGCGGAAGATCCACCAGGCTCGGGCGGCTGCCATCGAGGTGGCGGCGTCGTAGACGACCACGGGAGTGTCCGCCGAGGTGACGCCGGCGCGGTGCAGGGTGGCTGTCACGGTGGTTGCGGTGGGCAACGGGTGGCGGCCGGGGCCGGGTGGGGCGGCCAGTTCGGTGTCGAGGTCGACGAAGTGGGCTCCGGGGAGGTGGCCGGCGGCGTACGCCTCCCGACCGGCCGGGCCTGCCAGGTTCCAGGTGACGTCGATCAGCACCGGCGGCGTAGCCAGCGCGCGCAGCTCCTCGACGGTGATGAGTGGACTCATGACGCAGCTCCTCCGAACGGCAGAACCTCGGGTGAGAGGGTGGCTCGGGCGCGGGCCTGGGTGAGGCGGCGGCGGTGGTGCCGGCGGCAGAGCACCTCGTACGCGGGCTCGTGATCCCGTGTCTCCATGTCTCCCACCACCAGCTGCTCGCCCTCGGTCACCATCTCCCCACCGATCGTACGGGCGTTGTGCGTGGCCCGTTCACCGCACCAGCACAGCGCCTCGACCTGGAGCAGTTCCATCCGGTCCGCGAGCTCGACCAACCGGGCCGAACCGGGGAACAACGTCGCCCGGAAGTCGGTCAGGATGCCGAAGCAGAACACGTCGATCTGCAGTTCGTCGACCAGCCGGGCGAGCTGCTCGATCTGCAGCGGGCTGTAGAACTGCGCCTCGTCGCAGACCACGTAATCGATCCGCCCGCCGTGCGTGAGCTCACCGACGACGTAGTCCCAGAAGTCGAACTCCGACCGCACCTCGACCGCCGAGGCGGCGAGCCCGAGCCGGGACGAGAGCACCGACTCACCGGCCCGGTCATGGCTGGTGAAGATCCGACCGAGCCGCCCTCTCGCCTTGTGGTTGTGATCCATCTGGAGTGCCAGCGTCGACTTGCCGCAGTCCATGGTCCCGGTGAAGTAGAGCAGGTCAGCCACGGGCGCACATCCTGCCAAGTCAGCGGTCCACGCCGCACTTCGGGGTGTGTCGCAGGGGGTCGGCTTGGGTTCTGGGCCTTCGGGCGGTTTGAATGGAACGTGCGCAAAGCTCTGCTTCTGTTCCTCGCGGCGTGTCTGACTGTTGTCACGGGCACCGCCACCGCAATCGTGCCGGTCGCGGCGACGCCGTTCCGGGCCGAAGCCGGGCTCCGCGCGTACTTCGTTATCACCGAGCCGAACCAGACCGGCAAGGTCACCAGTGCGATCACCTCCAACGGCGGCACCGTCTATGCGACGTACGACGCCATCGGGGTGATTGTGGCCCATTCGACAGCCACGGACTTCGCCACCAAGATGCGCGGCGTCGACGGCGTGGAGAAAGCCGGCGCCACCCGCACCTCGGATCTGCCGGCCGACGCGACCAACCCGGCCATCCCGCCGGCGGTGCCCGAGACGGCCACCAGCACGCCGGAGATGGACCGCGGCGACATGACCCAGATCGGCGCGGACCAGGCCTGGGTGAAGAACCGGGGGTCGAAGAGCGTCACCGTCGGCGTGCTCGACACCGGTGTCGATGACCAGCACCCGGACCTGAAGGCGAACTTCGACACCACCAAGTCGGCGTCGTGTGCCTACGGTAAGGCCGACACCCGGCCCGGCGCGTGGCGGCCGGTCGGCGAGCACGGTACGCACGTGGCCGGCACGATCGCCGCGGCCCGGAACGGCGTCGGCATGATCGGCGTCGCGCCCGGCGTGAAGGTGTCGTCGATCCGGGTCGCCGAGGCCGGCAGTCAGCTGTTCTTCCCGGAGAACACGGTCTGCGCGTTCATGTTCGCCGCCGACAAGGGCGTCTCGGTCACCAACAACAGCTATTACGTCGACCCGTGGCTGTTCCTCTGCCCGTCGGACCAGGACCAGGACGCGATCGCCGAGGCGGTCCGTCGCGCGGTCAACTACTCCGACGCCAAGGGTGTCGTGAACGTCGCCGCGGCCGGCAACGAGGACTACAACCTGGCCGTGAAGTCCAACGACGTCTCCAGCCCGAACGACTCGACCGCCGAACCGCGGAACGTGACAGACGACTGCATCAGCCTGCCGACCGAACTGCCGAACGTGGTCGTGGTGGCCTCCGTCGACCCGAGCGGCCTGAAGTCGCAGTTCTCGAACTTCGGTGAGAACAAGATCAACCTGGCCGCGCCGGGTGAGGACGTCTACTCGACCGTCCCCGGTGGCGGGTACAAGCTGCTCGAGGGTACGTCGATGGCCTCGCCGCACGTCGCGGGTGTCGCGGCCCTGCTGCGAAGTGTGGATCCGAAGCTGACCCCGGCGCAGGTACGCGCCCGGCTCGCTGAGCAGGCCAACGATCTGGCCTGCCCGGCCGGTTCGTCCGGCGAGTGCATCGGCACCGCCGGGAACAACTCCTTCTACGGCGAAGGCATGGTCGACGCGGCCGAAGCGGTCGGCGCCGCGGCCGCGCAGCCGCAGGGGCCGATCTCGATCACCGAGCCGGGCGAGCAGCTCGCGTTCGGCGGGATCCCGGCGATTCCGCTGCTGATGAAGGGAACCGGCGGCACCGGCGAGATCAGCTACACCGCAGTCGGCCTGCCGCCAGGGCTGAGCATCGATGCCGAACGCGGCTGGATCACCGGCGTCGTCACGCCTGGCTCCGGGCGGTACAAGGTGACCGTGACCGCGCGGGACGGCGAGGCCAAGACGGCCCACACCAGCTTCTTCTGGGACGTCTGGAGCTTCTGAGCCCGACTCAACCGAGCCAGTGGCGGGCCGCCGCGGCGAGCGCCGCGACGCCGACTTCGATGGTCGGGCTGGGGACGGGGTGGTAGTGCGGCGAGTGGTTGGACGGGAGGTCGGCGACCACCGCGGAGATCTGCTCCATCGACGCGGCGCCGGCGAAGTCCGCCGGGTCGGCCCCACCGAGCAGCCAGAAGACGATGGGTGCGTCGGCGGCCTGGGCGAGCACACCGACATCCTCGCTTCCGGTCACCGGCCCGGGGGTGACGACACGTTCGGTGCCAACGACGGACGCCAGCGCCTCCAGGGTGCGTTCGGCGGCGGCGGGATCGTTGATCAGGGCGGGCGCGGCCTCGCTGCGCTCGATGGTCGGTGGCCGCGGAGCCCCGGCAGTCTGGGCTTCACCGGCCACGATGCGCTCGATCGCCCCCAGGACCCGGGTGCGAACCTGTTCGGAGTAGGTCCGGACGCTGAGCAGTAGCTCGGCGTGATCGGGGATGATGTTGGCCTTCGTCCCGGCGTTGAGCGCGCCGACCGTCACCACGGCGGTGTCGCCACCGGCCACCTCCCGCGAGACCACCGTCTGCAGCCGCAGCGTGGTCGCGGCGGCGAGAACGACCGGGTCGACGGTCGCTTCGGGGCGGGAGCCGTGACCGCCGCGGCCGAACAGGGTGACGCGGAGCGAGTCGTTCGACGCGAAGGCCGGGCCGGGTTGCAGCCCCAGCACGCCCGCCGGAATCGGGGCCACGTGCTGACCGAGAACGATGTCGGGCTTCGGCACCTTCTGGTACAAGCCGTCGTCGATCATGCCCTGAGCGCCGGACGCGGTCTCCTCGGCCGGTTGGAACACCACGACCAGGGTCCCGTGCCACTCGTCCCGTGCGGCGGCCAACTCGACGGCCGCACCGAGAAGGCAGGTGACGTGCATGTCGTGGCCGCAGGCGTGCATGACGCCGTCGACAGTGCTCGCGTACGCCAGCCCGGTCTCTTCGGCGACCGGCAAGGCGTCCATGTCGGCACGCAGCAACACCGTCGGTCCGTCACCGTGACTCAGCACTCCGACGACACCGGTGCGACCGACGCCCTCGGACACCTCGAAGCCGAGCTCACGCAACCACTCCGCGGCGATCCCCGCCGTACGGCGTTCCTCGCCCGACAGCTCCGGATGGGCGTGCAGGTCCTCGTAGGTGGTTCTCAACCGCGCCAGCAGCGTCGCATCCATGTCCGCACTGTAGACACTTCGGCAGGGGTCGACACCCTAGACACTTCGGCCGGCGTCGATGAGAAGCGGGATCGCCATCTCGTCGTCGGTGAGCGACCCGTGCTGGCCGATCAGCCCGGCCTCCTGCGGATACCGGCGGCTCGCGACGAGCCCGACCGGCCCGAGCGCGGCGACGATGACATCGCCCAGCCGCGGCGAGACCCGCTCCTCGACGGCACCGAACCATCCACGGGCGACCGCCTCCTCCCGGCTGAGCACGAGCGCCGTGTCCCCCAGCCGCTCCTCGTACGTCGCGATCACGTCGGCGTCCGCGCCCTCGACGCAGTACAGATGCCTGAACCGTGACTCGCCTCCGATGAGTCGCAGGCCCTCGGTCAGCGGCGGCTCGGCGTCCAGGTCGACGCGGTACTCCGGTGCCACGTCGACCATCCCGTGGTCGGCGACGACGAGCAGTACGGCGTCGCGCGGCAAGGCGGATCGGACTTGCTGCGCGAAGGTGTCGGCCGCGGCCAGCTCCTTCTGCCACTGCCACGACTCGCAGCCCTGCTGGTGACCGATGTAGTCCAGCTGCGAGTCATAGACGTACACCAACGACGAACTGCCTTCGCGGCTCGCAAACCGCGTTGCGTCCAGCCGATCCTCGACGGTGTCCGCACCCCGGTGCTTACTCCCGCGGAACGCTGCCGCCGTCAGACCGGACGAGTCGAACCGCGCCTTGCTCACGTTGCGCGTGGCAACACCGGCAGCGGCAACTCGATCGAAGACTGTTGCGTACGGCTGCCAGCGACGCGGATCGACCGGCGCGTCCCAGGACAGAGCGTTCAGCAGCGCACCGCTCTCCGGCACGATCGACGTGTAGCCGACGATGCCGTGCGCACCAGGCGGCAGCCCGGTCCCGAGGCTGGTGAGACTCACCGCGGTGGTCGACGGCACACCGGCGGTCAGACTGCGACCGGCCGGCATCAGCGACGACAGGTACGGCGCGACGTCCGCGTGCCGCTTCAGCAGGTTCCAACCGAGTCCGTCCAGCAGCAGTACGGCGTACCGCGGAGCCGGGGGTAGTCCGAGGCCGTTGTGCTCGCCGGGGACCGACAGGGCACCTGCGACCGACGGGAGCACGTCGGCGAGCGATCCGCCGCCGTACTGCGGAGCTACCGGCACGATCACGGCGTTACCTACTGGTCGCGAACGACAGGGCCTGCGCGAAGTCGAGCACCTGCTGGATCCCGGCCGGGCCGTCCGCGGCGGCGCTGATCCGCAGCGAGATGTCGTCGGCCGCCACGGATCCGGTGTAGCCGTGGTCGGCCTCGCAGTTCGGATCGGCGCAGACGGCCGGCTCGAGGTCGATCCGGTTCACCATGCCCCAGCCGATGGTCAGCACGACCTCACCGCTGCCGGCCACCGCCGGGTCTGACTTGCCGGAGGCGTAGCCGGCCGGGTTGGGAACCACGCGGTTCACGACCACCGCGTTCACCCGGTTCAGCGGGATCGCCTCGGTCGAGGTCGACGCGTACGGCGCGCGGATCAGTTCGTCGGCGGCGTGCTCGTCGGTGTGCCCGACGATCAGCCGGGTCGGGGTCAGCGCCAGGATCGTGATGTGCCGCCGGACCTCGTCACGGTCGAACGTCGGTTCGTGCTGCAGGACGAACGCGCGGATCGGTTCGCTCGCGATCGCGACCGCGAGCGAATCCGTCACGACATCGGGGTAGTAGCCACACCGGTCGATCGCCTCGCGCAGGGCAGCGGACGCGTCCGCGAGTTCCGGGGCATTCAGGTCACGCATGCCCACATCCTCGCACGGACCCGGATCGGTGCGTTTTCACCTTGTGGACAACCGCGGGCTCAGTTCGCACTGGCCTTCCGCAGCACCGGCGCGCCGGCGGTGCCCGCCGCCGCGACCAGGACGAGCCCGATGACCACCTGCCCGATCAGCAACAGTACGCCGGAGCTCCCCTGCGTGATGATCTTTCCGCCGCTCAGCGCCAGCCCGGACAGCGCACCGAACCCGACCACCGGCAGTCCGACGCCGATCACGGGTACGACGGCCGCCAGCCGCGACGACCGCTCGATGACCCGCAACGGCACACCAGACCGCCGCAACGCCCGCGCCGGAGATGCCTGGTCGAGCGCCGTACCGACAGCACCTGCAGCGGTCGACGCAGCCACGGTCAGGAAGACCAGAGTCATCAGCAACGCCACACCGATGCGCAGATCGTGGAACGTCGGGTCGTCCTCTCCCGAAGGCATGAACACCGAGATGAACCCGGTGACAAACCCACTCAGCACCAGCGCCGCCACTGGGCGGAACGCGCCCTTCGGGTCGTCCGCCAGCCGCCGGCCGGCCAGCAACGCCACCGGACCGTTGGCCAGGTTTGCCATCGTCTTGCCGATCACCTGCACCGCCCAGGGCCCGATCACCCGTACGGCGAGTGCAGCAAAGCCAACACCGATCAGCAAGGGGATAACAGCAGCCTGCATCCCGTAGTACGCCAGGACGACCGGACCGATCAGCAACAGTCCCAGCCGCAACGCACTGGTCGCCTTTCGGGTCTGACCGCGTACGACGCCCAGAGGGGTGATGCTGACCCGACCGAGCCCGATCAGTGCGCTGACAACCGACAGCACCGGCACAGCAGCGAGTACGACGAGCACGTTCCACCAGCTCGCGGTGATGTCGTGCACGTACCAGCGTCCCCCGCCCAGCGGGATCCGTGCGATCAGCGGACTCAGCAACGTGTAGCCCAGCAGACCGATGACTGCACCGGCCAGACCGAGCACTGCCTGCTCCACGGCACTCAGCCAGAGCACCTGCGTTCTAGTGGCACCAGCGAGGCGGAGTGCGGCCAGTCGATGCTCACGGCGCTTCGCAGCGACGCCGGCGGCCTGACCGACCAGACTCAGGATCGGGAACAGTACGAGCGTGATGCCGAAGGCCACTGCGATCAGCAGGCCCAGCATCCGGCTGTCCCAGACATCCTCATTCCAGCTGCTGACGTACTGCGGATGGTCGTCGGACCGGAGTGACTCGACCCCGCGGATGACGACGAACTCCTCCGGCGAAGACAAGCCCTTCTCGGTGATCACACCGGTCGGCCGCTCCACGCCGTACTGCTTCGAGAGGCTGGACCAATGCTTGGCAGCCTCAGGAGAGACGAAGACCTCGCCGGGCTTCGGCGTGTGGTCGAGTCCGGGCGGTGGTGGCGACTGGTTGTCGCGCAAGGTGGCCAGGTCGATCCGGAGCATCGGCAAGCCGTCGACCTTCTCGTCGTCGGTCTGGTCGATGGCACCGATCGCTGTCGCCGGGTCGGCCCGGTCGGCACTGCGCCAGCCGATCCGGTCGGAGCGATGAGCCAGCCCGAGCGAGCCTGCGATCAGGAAGGTGACGAGCAGGGCGACGACCGCGGTCGCGCCGAGGGCGGCAAAGTTGGCCGCCCGCCCGCCGGGACCCGGCCGGCGGACGAACCGCACGCCGAGATCAGTCATCGGATTCATCGACCGGTCCCCCAGCCGAGATCGTTCACCGGCTGACCGCCCGGCCCGACGCTGGACTCGTGGCCCGCCGCCCCAGGCGTCTCGCTGACGCGGCCGTCGACGATGCGGAGGACCCGGTGGCAGCGGGCGGCGACGGCGTTGTCGTGGGTCACGACCACTACCGCGGCACCGCGATGCGTGGCGGCGCCGACGAGCAGATCGATCACCTGGGAACCAGTGGCCGCGTCGAGAGCACCGGTGGGTTCATCCGCGAAGACCGCCTGCGGCTCGCCCACCAGCGCGCGGGCGATCGCGACCCGCTGCGCCTGACCACCGGACAGCTCACCGGGACGGCGTCCGGCTTCGGCGGCCAGCCCGACTTGGGCGAGCATCATCCGGGCCCGGCCGATCGCGTCCCGCCGGCTCAACCCGTCCACCATCAAGGGCAGAGCCACGTTCTCGTCGGCGGGGAGCTCGGCGAGCAACTGGTTGTCCTGGAAGACGAAGCCGAGCCGGCGCCGCCGCAGTACGGTGCGGGCGGCGTCGTTCAGCTGGTCGACGCGTTCGCCGCCCAGCCACACCTCGCCCTGGTCCGGCGTGAGGATGCCGGCCAGGACGTGCAGCAAGGTGGTCTTGCCGTTGCCGCTCGGGCCCATGACTGCGAGCGCCTCTCCGGAACGGACTGCGACATCCACTCCGGCCAGGCCGACGACTTCGCCGTAGTACTTGACCAGGCCATGACCGCTGAGGACGACCTGTGGTTGGGGACTCTGCAAGCTCATACCGCAGAGCGTGTCGTGGTCGGCGCTCCCGATCATCGGCCCGCGGACCGGTCTTGCTGTCGTCTTCCGGCGCCTTTCGGCGACCGCGCGTACAACTGGGGTCGTAGGTCAGTCGGTCCGGAAGGCCGACGGATAGGCGGAGCGGTAGCTGGGGATGGCGCCGGCCGGGGTGTCCACCGACTCGGCGTTGAGGATCGCGTGCACGATCGCCCGGGACAGCGTCCGGGCGCCGGCCGCGTAGACGGTCTCCAACTGGCCGATCGCGGTCGGATCGGTGACGCTCAGCCGCGGCCGGTCGTCGTTTGCCGTCCGGGTCGACAGGGCGAAGATGCTGTCGCCGTCGACCAGCGTGTGGATCGGGTCGATGGCCCGGGCCAGCCCGTCGTGCGCGATCATCGCCATCCGCTTCGTCGCCGCCTTGTCCAGCGGTACGTCGGTCGCCAGCACGGCGATCACGGTGTTCATCGGGGGGCCGGGGATCAGGTTGCGTCCGGGTGCGGCCGGCGGCGGTGGCTCGACCGGTGTGCGCAGGTGGGCGAACTCGTCGCCGAGGCCGTAGCGAGCGCCGTACAGGTTGCCGTCGGCGTCGACCGTCGAGCCGGCCGCGTTCACGATCACCAGCGCGCCGACCGTCGTACCGTCGTCCAGCCGGACGCTGGCCGAGCCGACACCGCCCTTGAGCGATCGGGCCCTGGCCCCGGCGCCGGCCCCATGGTTGCCTAAGGCAACCGGGCCGTCGGTGGCGGCCGCGATGGCGTCGGCGCCCCAGGACGGCTCCGGCCGGGCGCGGAAGTCGCCGCCGCGGCCGAGGTCGAAGATCACCGCGGTCGGGACGATCGGGACCACGTCGTGGTCGCCCTGGCCGACGCGCACGCCCTGGCCGCGTTCTTCGAGCCAGCGCATCACACTGCCGGCCGTGTCCAGTCCGTACGCGCTGCCGCCGGTCAGCACGATGGCGTTCACTCCGGAGTTGGAGTTGACCGGGTCGAGGAGGTCCGTCTCGCGGGTGCCGGGTGCGCCACCACGGACGTCGACACCGGCTACGGCGCCGGTCGGCACGTGGACGACCGTCGTACCCGTCAGGTACGGCGCGTCGACGCGCTCGACCTGACCGACCAGCACGCCAGGGACATCGGTGATCGCGTTGTGCGGACCAGGCTCCATGCGTCAGATCCTGTCATGCGGACCGAAATCCGGTTGCGGCCCGAACTAGCGTGAAAGCTATGAACGCCGATCAGCTCTGTGGACTGCTGGCCGAACCGTCGAGGCTGCGGACGTACTCCGCCGTCGTCCTCGGCGCCACCACCCCCGAGCAGGTTGCCGGGAGCACTGGACTGCCCACGGCTGTGGTCGTGAAGGCGTTGCAGAGGCTGACCAAGGGTGGACTGCTGGACGCGAGCGCCGGTGGGCTGAGTGCGGACGAGGGTGCGTTCAAGGACGCGGTGCGCGAGAGTCGCCCGGAGTGGGTGCCACTCGACCCGGATCCGGCGCGGGACAACGTGCTGAAGTCGTTCATCCGGGACGGGCGGCTCACGCACTTCCCGACGTTCCCGGAGAAGCTCCGGATCGTCCTGGAGTACCTGGTGCAGAGCTTCGAACCGGGTCGCAGCTACCCGGAGTCCGAGGTGAACGAGATCCTCAACCAGTGGCACCCCGACCACGCGGCGCTCCGCCGGCAGTTGGTGGACGCCCGGCTCCTCGACCGCACCAACAGCATCTACACCCGCCGCTAGGTCAGGCGGCGGGCCGGCGCGTCTTGGCGAGGCTTCTCGTTGGGGGCGATCCGGATGCTGGTGTCGAGCACGGTCGCTCCCTGGGCCGCGACCAGGACCGAGCGGAGGTCCAGCCGCACGACTTCCTCCAGATCGAGGGTCAGCCGGGAGACGCGATGCAGCAGGTCCTCGATCGCGGGGATGTCCACGGGATCCGATCCGCGGTAGCCGTAGAGCAGAGGTGCCGCGCGAACCTCGCGGACCATCTCCGCGGCGTCGCGGGTGGTCAGCGGCGGCATCCGGTACGAGCGGTCGCCCAGCAGGTCGGTCGCGACCCCGGACAGGCCGAACGTGACCACCGGCCCGAACGAAACGTCCTCCACAGCTGAGATCACCACCGGCACCCCGGGCGGCGCCATCTTCTGCACGACGAACTGCGCCCGCGCCGGATCCGACGCGACCCCGAACGACTGGGTCATCTCCGCCCAGGCCGCGCGCATGTCGTCCTCGTCATGGATGTGCCGCCAGATGTCCGCGAGGTCCGGCCGCATCCGCCACTGCTCGGCGGTCGCCTTCAGGATCACCTCGAAGCCGAGGTCCGCGGCCCGCGCGACCGCCTCGTCGGCGCTCAGGACCGGGAACGCCGGCAGCACCGGGATCCCGTAGAAGCTGAGCAGCCGTTGCCGGTCGGCATCGTCCAGGTCGGCGCCGTTCGGGTGCCGTTGCAGGTACTCCGCGACGAAGTCCTCTCCCCCGGCGGTGTCGATCTCCGGCAGGTCCGGGATCCGGCTGTCCGACCGCCGCCGCCACTCCGCGTACTGTGTCGCCTTCGCCAGCGCGCCGACGGCGTACTGCGGGTTCAGGAACGAGGGGATCGATCCACGCGCCGCGCCGCCCTCGTCGTCCGGCACCCGCAGCTCCGCGGGCACACTGCGGGAGGCGAGGAAGGTCGACACGACCGGCTTGTCCGAACCGGCCGCCGCCGCGGCCAGGACCTGCGCCACCTCGGCGCCCTTCGCCTGCACCGGTGGTGTGTAGATGACGACGACCGAGTGCACCCGGTCGTCGGCGAAGACCTCGGACAGCGCCGCGCCGAAATCCGCCGCGGTCGCGTCCGGACTGAGGTTGCGCGGCTCCCCCGCCAGGTCCAGGCCGCAGCCGGCCATCGTGTCCAGGGCGAGCAAGGTCAACGCGTCGGAGTTGCTGACGATGGCGACCCGGCGTCCCTTCGGCAGCGGCTGGTGCGCGAGCAACTGGGCGACGTCGAACAGCTCGCCGGTGGTGTCCACGCCGATCAGACCACTCTGCCGGAACATCGACTCGATGGTTGCTGGCGGCAACAGGCTGCGGCGGACCATCTGCCCGACCGGGACGCCCTGTGTGGCCCGGCCGGACTTCAGCGCGACCACCGGCTTCCGCCCGGCCAACCGCCGTGCGACACGGCTGAACTTGCGCGGATTACCCAAGGACTCCAGGTACAGCAGCACGACCTCGGTCGCCTCGTCGGAGTACCAGAACTGCATCAGGTCGTTGCCCGACACATCCGCACGGTTCCCGGCCGACACGAAGCTCGACAATCCCAAACCACGACCGGCCATGTCGGCCAGGATCGGCACCCCGAGCGCACCCGACTGGCAGAAGAACGCAACCCGGCCCCGGCTCGGCATCAGCGGCGAGAGCGTCGCGTTGAGCGAGACCCCCGCGGCGGTGTTGATCACCCCGAGCGCATTCGGCCCGATCACCCGCATCCCGTACGACCGGGCGAGGCCGACCAGGTACCGCTGCCGCTTGCGCCCTTCGTCCCCGATCTCGGCGAACCCGCTGGACACCACGACCAGCCCGCGCACACCCTTGGCCGCGCAGTCCAGCACGACGTCGGCGACCATGTCGGCGCGGACGGCGACCACGGCCAGATCGACCGTGTCGTCGACCTCCCGGATCGTCGGGTACGCCGGTACGCCCTCGAGCTCGTCCGCCTGCGTGTCGGCGTTGACGGCGTACAAGCGACCCGGGAAACCGCCGTCACGGAGGTTCCGCAGCAGCGCGTTGCCGATCGTGCCCTCGCGCCGGCTCGCGCCGATCACCGCGACACTGGACGGGGTCAGCAGCCGCGCGATCGACAGCGCCTCGGAGCGCTGCTCGCGGGCCTGCATCACCCCGAACGACGTGTCGGTCGGCGCGATGTCGAACTCGACCACGATCACGCCGTCCTCGAACTCCCGGGCGACCTTGTACCCGGCCTCGGTGAAGACGGTGATCATCTTCCGGTTGTCCGGCAGCACCTCGGCGACGAACCGGGTGATGCCGTTCTCCCGGGCCGCCTGGGCCAGGTGCTCGAGGAAGAGCTGCCCGAGGCCGCGGCCCTGGTGGGCGTCCTCGATCAGGAACGCGACCTCCGCGGTGTGCGTACCGGTCCGCTCGTACCGCCCGACGCCGATCATCTCGCTACCGACGGTGACGATCAGGGCCAGCCGGTCGTGGTAGTCGACCTGTGTGAACCTCGCCACGTCCCGATCGGACAGCTGTGGGTACGGGGCGAAGAAGCGGTAGTACTTCGATTGCTCGGACACCCGGGCGTAGAACGCGACCAGCAGCTCCGCGTCCGCGGAGGTGATCGGCCGCAGATGCGCGGTCGCACCGTCCCGCAGTACGACGTCGGCCTCGAACTCGGCCGGATATCCGGACGGGTGGCGGAGGTCATACTGGGCCGGTTGCTGCGGCTCGTCATCCGGCGGGGTCACCCGATCAGCCTACTCAAACAGCCCGGCGGGAGGTGATGAATATGGTCGCGCGGATCGCGCCGGTGCTGGTCTTCCTGATCGCGGTGACCGTCATCGCCGAGCTGGCCGACAAGGCCAAGGTGTTCGACGTCGCGGCCCGCGAGGCCGCGCACCTGGCCCGTGGCCGGGTCTGGCGCCTCTGGCTGCTCGTCGTCGTGCTCGCGACCGGCCTGACGATCGTCCTGTCCCTCGACACCTGCGCGGTGCTGCTGACCCCGGTCGTTCTCGCGATGGCCCGCCAACTCGACATCCCGCCGAAACTGTTCGCGTTCACCACCGTCTGGCTGGCCGCGACCGCATCGCTGCTGCTCCCGGTGTCGAACCTGACCAACCTGCTGGCCCTGCACCAGTTCCGCAAGCTCGACGTGAGCTACCTGTCGGTGAGCTGGCGACCTGCGATCGCGGCGATTCTGATCACGGTCGCCGTGCTGGCGGTCTTGTTCCACCGCGATCTGCGCCGGACGTACGTCGTACCGCCGACACCGCCGGTGGAGGACAAGGTGCTGTTCTGGGGTTGCACCGCTGTCTGTCTGCTGCTCGGACCGGCCTTCGTGTCCGGGATCGAGGTCGCCTGGCCGGCCAGCGTGGGCGCGATCGTGCTGGTCGTGCTGTTCGCGGTCCGGCGGCGGAGCGTGCTGCGATGGTCGCTGATCCCGGCGAAGCTGGTGATCACGGTCGTCGTGCTGTTCACCGTCGTCGGCCTCCTCACCGCCCACGGACTGGAGGACCTGCTGCGATGGGTCGCCGGGACCACGTCGGAGCTGCGGTTGAGCGCGACAGCGGCAGTCGGCGCGAACTTGTTCGACAACCTCCCGGCGTACCTGGCGATGGAGCCGGTCGCCTCGAACGACGCACACCGGATGATGGCCCTCCTGATCGGCGTGAACTGCGGCTGCCTGCTCACCCTCTGGGGCTCGCTCGCGACCCTGCTCTGGCGCGCCCGTTGCGACGCTGCCCGCGTCGACATCTCCTGGTGGTCCTTCCTCTGGCGCGGCCTGATCCTCACGCCGCTCGTCGTGGCGGGATCGGTTCTCGCACTGACTGGGTAATGTGCGGGACATGGCTACGGAGCAGAGCACTTCGGAGGTCACGCGGGAGTTCCGGACGGCGCGGGACTTCCTGGTCGCGTACCGCGACGACTACGAGACGGCGTACCGGGACTTCACCTGGCCGGCGTTCGACCGGTTCAACTGGGCCTGCGACTGGTTCGACGCGCTGGCGGTCGAGCAGCCCGAGGTGGCCGCGCTGACGATCGTCGAAGAGGACGGCCAGGTCACCTCGCGGACGTACGCCGAGATGGCCGAGCGGTCCCGCCAGGTCGCCGGCTGGCTGACCGAGGCCGGGCTGAATCCGGGCGACCGGGTGCTGATCGTGCTCGGCAACCAGGTCGAGCTGTGGGAGACCATGCTCGCCTGCATCCGGGCCGGCGCGGTGATGATCCCCGCGACCACCCTGCTCACCGACGCCGACCTGGCCGACCGGATCACGCGGGGTGGCGTCCGGGCCGTGGTCACTAGCAGTGCGGACGCCGGGAGGTACGCCGGTATCGCGGACCACTGCCTCCGCGTCGCCGTCGGCCCCTCGGTGGAAGGTTGGCTGCACTACGACGACACAGCGTCGTACGACGGACCCGTTCCGGACGTCGACACCGCGGCTGCCGACTCCCTGCTGCTCTACTTCACCTCGGGTACGACGAGTCAGCCCAAGCTGGTCGAACACACCCAGGTCAGCTACCCGGTCGGCCACCTGTCGACGATGTACTGGATCGGTCTCCAGCCCGGCGACGTCCACCTGAACGTGTCCTCCCCCGGCTGGGCCAAGCACTCCTGGAGCAACGTCTTCGCGCCGTGGAATGCCGGAGCGACCGTCTTCCTCTACAACTACACGCGCTTCGACGCCGAGAAGATGCTGCAGGTCCTGCAGACGTACGGCGTGACCACGTTCTGCGCGCCGCCGACGGTGTGGCGGATGCTGATCCAGGCCGACCTGTCCGCGGTGAAGGTCCAGATCCGGGAGTGCATCTCGGCCGGTGAACCGCTCAACCCCGAGGTGATCGAGCAGGTCCGGAACGCCTGGGACGTCACCATCCGCGACGGGTACGGGCAGACCGAGACGACCGCGCAGATCGGCAACACACCAGGTCAGCCGGTGAAGCTCGGGTCGATGGGCCGCCCGCTGCCCGGGTACACGATCGCGCTGATCGACCCGGCCTCGGACGAGGTCGGCGACGACGGTGAGATCTGCATCGAGCTGGCGCCGGCGCCGGTCCCACTGATGCGCGGGTACCGCGACGCCCGCGAGCTGACCGAGGAGGTCATGCGGGGCGGTCACTACCACACCGGCGACGTCGCGAGCCGGGACGCGGACGGCTACATCACCTACGTCGGGCGCTCCGACGACGTGTTCAAGGCCAGCGACTACCGCATCTCGCCGTTCGAGCTCGAGTCGGTGCTGATCGAGCATCCGGCGGTTGCTGAGGCGGCCGTCGTACCGTCGCCGGATCCGGTCCGGCTCGCGGTCCCGAAGGCGTACGTCGTCCTCGCGGCCGGGTACCAGCCGTCCCGCGAGCTGGCCGGCGAGATCCTGCAGTTCTGCCGGGAGCACCTGGCGCCGTACAAGCGGATCCGGCGGATCGAGTTCGCGGAGCTGCCGAAGACGATCTCCGGGAAGATCCGGCGGGTCGAGCTGCGCGAGGACGAGGCGGGCAAGGTCGCGAGTGGCTCGGCCACCCAACACGCCTACGACGAGGCCGACTTCAAGCAGGGGTGACGGGCGCGGGCGTGCTCAAATAGCTGGATGTCCTTCGACACCGGTCTAGGTCTGTCCACCGTTGTCGTCCTGCCGCTGCTAATCGCGATCGGCGTCGGAGCCTCCCGGTACGCCGGTCTCCGGCACGACAAGGGGATCGTCACGGCTGCCCTGCGGGCGATCGTCCAGCTCGCCGCGGTCGGTGCGGTGGTCGGAGTCGCCCTCCAGCACACGTTCGGGGCGATCGCGTTCGTACTGCTCATGTTCGTGGTCGCGACCTTCACCAGCTCCCGGCGGCTTCACTCCACCGCGGTGATCCGCGGGCAGTGGATGTACTGCGGGATCGCGATCGGCCTCGGGGCGCTCGTCGTACTGCTGCTGCTCATCGGCCCGGGCGTGGTGCCGCGCAACCCGGCGACGATCCTGCCGATGGGCGGCATCATCGTCGGCGGGGCGATGACGGCGACCACGCTGGCCGGGCGCCGGATGCTCAGTGAGTACGGCACCCGGTTCGGCGAGTTCGAGGCGGGACTGTCGATCGGGCTGCTCCCGCCGGACGCGTTCAAGCTCGTGGTCGGTCCGGTCGCCGGTGACGCACTGTTGCCGGCGCTCGATCAGACCCGGACCGTCGGGCTGGTGTCGCTGCCCGGGGCGTTCGTCGGGATGGTGCTCGGCGGAGCCTCGCCGACCGAGGCGGCCGCGTTGCAGCTCGTGGTCCTGATCGGGCTGATCGCCGCCGAGGCGATCGCGATCCTGGCCATCACCGAGCTCCTCGCCCGCGCACCATTACCGGACGGGCGTACCGTTTCCCCATGACCGTATCGATGCCACGCCTCCGGCGCGGCGGGCCATGGGGCTTTGACTCCCGGCCTTCCCTCGTCGCTCCGGTCGCTACGCTCCCTCCACTCCTCAGTCCAGGCCGGGAGGCCCCATGACCGATGACAAGCCCCTCTTCAGCCGGATCGACGAGCTGGTCGCCGAGGAGCACGAGCTCCGCACCAAGCACGCCTCCGGGAAGATCAACGACACCGACGAGCACGCTCGGCTGCGAGCCCTCGAGGTCGAGCTCGACCAGTGCTGGGACCTGCTCCGCCAGCGCCGGGCCAAGCGCGAGTTCGGCGAGAACCCGGACACCGCCGCGGCCCGCTCAGCCGACACGGTCGAGGGCTACCTCAACTAGAAACCGCGCAGTTTCTTCGGGGTGATCCGGATCAGGACCGAGTAGTCGGCGTGGAACTGGTCCGTGGTCATCCCGAGGGCGACGATGGCGTCGGCGTACTTCGCGTTGTAGGCGGGCAGGGCCGCACCGGAGATCGGTGACTCCTCGACGACCGCCGTACCGGAGATGACGCCGACGTCTCCGCCGGAGTGGGTGGCGTTGAAGTTCACCGCCACCTGCGGGTGGCCGGCGATGTTGTGCAGCTTGGCCTTGGCCGGCTGGCTGCTGATCAGGATCTCGTCGTCGTGCCACAGGAACCACACCGGGTTCGGCGCCGGCGTACCCGACGTGCCGACGGTGGTCAGCCACACCATCACCTCGTCGTCCAGCTGCCGCACAATCCGCTTGCCGAAGTCGGTGGACGTGTCGATCGTGATCATTCCGGCCCCTTCGAAGGTCTCAGGACGGACCCAGCCGGCCCCACTCGATCGCCGGGCAGTGGTTCATCACCATGGTCAGGCCTGCCGCGGTCGTGCGGGTGTAAGCGTCCTGGTCCACTACGTCCAGCTGGAACCACACCGCCTTGGCGTTGATTCCCACCGCCTGGTCCGCGATGTCGCCGGCCAGCTCGGACCGGACGAACACGTCCACACAGTCGACCGGGAACGGGATGTCCGCGAGCGTCGCGTACCCCTGCTCGCCGTGCACGCTCTCCGCCGACGGGTGCACCGGCACGATCCGCTTCCCATGCCCCTGCAGGAACCGCGCCACCCCGTACGCCGCCCGGCTGGTGTTGTTCGACAGCCCCACCACAGCCCATGTCTGGCAGTCCGCCAGGATCTTGCGGATATCAGCATCCATACGTCGATCCTCTCTCAGCCACGCAAGTAGGTGAGCACGGCCGACACCCGGCGGTCCAGCCCGTCGTCCAGCTGGAGCTTGGCGAAGATGTTCCCGACGTGCTTGCGTACGGCGGCCTCACTCACGACCAACTGCTCTGCGATCGACGCGTTCACCCGTCCCTCGGCCATCAGGGCGAGCACCTCCAGCTCACGCGGTGTGAGCGCCGCCAGCGGTCCGTCGTTCCGCCGCCGGGCGAGCAGTTGCCGGACCACCTCCGGGTCGACCACCGTCCCGCCGTCGGCGACCCGGTCCAATGACTCGAGGAACTCCGCGACGTGCCCGACCCGGTCCTTCAGCAGGTACCCGATCCCGCCGGTCGTTGTCTCGAGCAACGACGAGAGGTACGCGTCGGCGACGTACTGGGACAGCACCAGGATCCCGATCGACGGCAGCTCGGCCCGGATCGCCGCGGCCGCCCGCAGGCCCTCGTCACTGTGCCCGGGTGGCATCCGCACGTCGGTGATGACGACGTCCGGCGGCTCCTTGCGTACGACGGCCAGCAGCGTGTCCCCATCGCCGACGGTGTCGCGTACTTCGTGCCCGGCGTGGTTCAGGATGCTGGCCAGCCCCTCCCGCAACAGCAGCGAGTCTTCGGCCAGCACAATGCTCAGTCGCCGAGTCGGCACGGGCACTCCATCCTCAGTCGTGTCGGCCCACCGGGTGGGCTGTCGATGACGAGTGTGCCTCCCAACGCGTCCAACCTGGTCACCAAGCCGGTGAGTCCGCTCCCCGCGCCCAGCTTCGCGCCGCCCCGGCCGTCGTCGGTGACGCTGATGACCAGTTGGTCGCGGTCGATCCGTCCGCTGACCTCGCAGCTGGACGCTTGCGCGTGCTTGGCGACGTTCGCGAGCGCCTCACTCACGACGAAGTACGCCGCTGCCTCGATCGGCGGCGGCAACCGCGACGGCAGGGCCAGTTGCACCGTCACCGGCAACGGCATCCGGTCCGCCACCTCCCGTACGGCGGCCTCCAGCCCGTGGTCGACGAGGACACGCGGGTGGATCCCGCGCACCGCCTCGCGCAGATCGGCCAGCGCCGCCTCGGCCTCGGCGTGGGCCTTGACCACCAGCCGCCGCCCCTCCCCCTCCGGCAGATCCAGCTCGGCCAGCCCGAGCGTCATGGTGAGTCCGACGAGCCGCTGCTGGACGCCGTCGTGCAGGTGCCGCTCGATCCGCACCCGCTCGGTCTCGAACGCGTCCACCAGATCCAACCGTGACCGCCGCAGCTCGGCCACGTTCCGCTGCAACTCCTCCTGCCGAGGACCCAGCATCGCCTTCGCCAACGAAGCCTCCGCTCCCGCGAGGACGCCCAGCAGATAGGAGCTGACCACGTAGAACACCGGCCCGAACAGGATCAGGAAGACGAACCCTTCCCGGGCGGAGTCCAGGGTCCAGGGACCCATCCCCATCTCTTCGTTGTCGGCGATTGCCGGCGCGGCCAAGGTGATGCCGAGGATCGTCGCGCTGAGTCCGGCCAGCAACGCACTGAACGGCCAGACGAAGACACCCAGCACGAACCCGTACCCGAGTGCGCGCAGCGACGCCTGCTCGCGGCGGCGGAACTTCAGCTTCTCGCGCAGCGACAGTGTGGTCGGCAGCTTCGCGTGTGGGCTGCTGATGCCGCCCAACAGCACCAACCCGGCCCGCCACCGCTCGACCCACCCGATCGCTGCCCCGATCAGCGGGAACGCCGCCAGCATCAGGATGCCGATCAGGATCGGACTGAGCACTGCGCTGAGTGCTGCCAGGCCGACGAGGACTCCGATGGACAGCACACCCATCGGCACGGAACTGAACAGATAGGCGTAGCTGCGCCAAGGCCATGACGACACCAGGTAGCGCGGCGACGCCAGCGCGGCCCATGCCGTCGTAGGTCTCTCCACCCTGCCAACCCTAGGTCGAGAACAGCCCGCTCGACGGTAGCGTGCGCGCTACTCCGGGTCTCCTCCGTGGGCCAGGGTGCGGAGCGGCGTACGACGGTTGGCTGGGACCATGACCGCTACCGCGCCGACGTACCCGAGCGTCGTACCCACCGAGCCGCCGGCTCTGCTGCTCGACGGCATCACCAAGACCTACCGTTCCAAGGCCGGAGCGGTCGACGCGCTGCGAGGCGTGACCTACCACTTCGCCAGGGGCTCGTTCACGGCCGTGATGGGCGCATCCGGCTCCGGCAAGTCCACGCTGCTGCAGTGTGCCGCCGGACTCGACCAGCCGACGCACGGCACCGTCGTACTGGGCGGGGTGAACCTGAGCGGCCTCAACGAGGTCGCACTCACCAAGCTCCGCCGCTCGGAGATGGGCTTCGTCTTCCAGGCGTACAACCTGCTGCCCTCGCTGACCGTGTACGACAACGTGGCGCTCCCCCTGCGGCTGACCGGTCGCCGGCCGAGCCGAGGCGACGTACACCAGGTGCTGGACCAGGTCGGTCTGCAGGGCAAGGCCAAGCGCCGGCCGGCCGAGCTGTCCGGTGGTCAGCAGCAGCGGGTCGCGATCGCGCGGGCCCTGATCACCAAGCCGTCGGTCTTCTTCGCCGACGAGCCGACCGGCGCCCTGGACAGCGGGACCAGCCGGCAGATCCTCACGTTGTTGCGGGAGGCAACGGATCGCGCCGGACAGACCGTCGTCATGGTCACCCACGACCCGGTCGCCGCCGCTTACGCCGAACGCGTCCTGTTCCTGTCCGACGGCCTGATCGCGGGCCACCTCGACCGCGGTACGCCGGGCCAGATCGCCGCCGCGATGAGTGAGCTGGAGGGCTGATGTTCTACCTCAGCCGGCAAACGGTGAGCCGCCACCGATCCCTGTACGCCGGGTCCTTCGTGGCACTCGCGGTCGGGGTGTTCCTCCTCGGTCTCGCAGCCACCGCGACCGCCGCAACCATCGCCTACCGCGGACCCACCGCCGCGAGCATCATGGTGACGACGCTCGGCGGAGATGGCGCTGCCCCGCGATCGATCCGAGTCCCGATGTCGGACGCCGACGTCTCCGGACTGCAGACGGTACTCAGCCTGGTCGGGACGATCTGCGGGTTCATCACGATCTTCGTCATCGCCAGCACGTTCGCCTTCGCCGTGGCGTCACGCCGCCGCGAGCTCGGCCTGCTGCGCCTGATCGGCGCCACTCCCCGCCAGATCCGCCGCATGATTCTCGGTGAGGCGCTGGTGGTCGCGCTCGCGGCCTCGATCACAGGTGCGGTGCTCGCCCAGCTGGCCACACCGTTGCTGCTGCGGAAGGCGTCGTACACGGACTTGGCGCCGGTGAAGCTCGAGACGGCCGCACCGTGGGTGCCGCTGTCGATCGCGGTTGGCGCCGGAGTGCTGGTCGCGATGCTAGGTGCGCGGTCGGCGGCCAGGCGGGCCGGCAGGGTCGGTGCGATCGACGCGTTGCGTGAGGCTGCGCTGGAGCCGCCGCGGATCGGGCCGGTCCGGGTGGTGTTCGGTCTGCTGTTCCTGGCGGGGTCGATCACGATGCTGGCGCTCATCCGGCCGTCGACCGGTGAAGGCGCCGTACCGCTGGCGATGTTCACTCCGATGCTGCTCGTGATCGCGCTGACGCTGCTCGCGCCGCTCGTGGTGCCATGGATCAGCCGGCTCTGGGCGCTGCCGCTGGTGGCGTGGACGCAGGTGTCCGGCCGGCTCGCGCGGAGCAATGTGGTCGCGCGCGCACGGTCATGGTTCGCGACGGCGTGGCCTACCCCGACACCTGCGTCGGCACCGACAGCCACACCACGATGGTGAACGGCC
>NZ_JBEZYF010000085.1:0-35607 GCF_040638415.1 Kribbella sp. NPDC026596
CGAATTAGTGCCTTGACGGCACACTAACCAAGCCGATCACCGCAGGTCAGCGCGACCTGGTCCCCAAAAACCTGTCCAGGTGACCCAAGTCAGGTTAGGGCAACGCCTGCGACGAACGTGATCGTGTAGTGCTCCTTCCCGAGCCAGTTGTATTGGAAGGCCGGCGTGCCGCCGAGCACGTAGAAGGCGAATCCACCGGTTTCGCCGCCCAGGGTGACGATCATGCCCTCGGCGTCGCCGTCGGGGTTGTCCACGTCGGCGATGACGGAGAAGGACCGGTTCTGATGTCGATGACCCCGTCGTCGGGGAGCCGGATCGTGCCGGCGCTGTAGCTGGCGCGGTTGCCGGAGACGAGCCTTCTCCGTTTCGCGGTCACTAGTTCGAAGGCGTTGTTGACCATCGGGTAGACGTTGTAGGTGCGCGCCTCGTGGTCGAAGAGCGCTTGGAGTTCCGCGAGCCGGTCGGGGTGCTGTGCCGCCAGGTTGGTGGCGTGGCCGAAGTCGTTCCACAGGTCGTAGAGCTCCCACGCGTCCTCGTCGAACGGCACCACCTCCTTGGCTGCGGCCGTCACGCCGTCGAGTCCGTGACGGGTGCCGGCCCACCAGCCGTCCTGGTAGATAGCTGGCCTGCGGCGGCTCCTCCAACGTGCGCCTTGCAAGGGCTGCGCCAATTCTTGCCTCGTCCCCTTGATAGCTGCCAAACCCAGGTCGGCGCGGCGCGTGTCAAAAGTCGGCTTGCTTGCCGATCCCGATGAGACGCTCCGAGGCTCTTATGGAGCGTCTGCGTGGCCGATGGGCTCGCTGAGGGTGTCCACGTCAGTCCGGTGTGGTCAGGCGAGCGCCTTGGCCTTGAGGGATTCGTACTCCTCCTGCGTGATCGTTCCGGAATCGAGCAATCCTTTGGCGTTGGCGATCTCGTCGGACGGGCTCTTGGAAGTGCTTGCAACGTCCTGGATGTACTTCTCCTGCTCGGCCTGCCGCTGCACAATCGCCGTCCGCTGCCGCTCGTTCATGCTCCGGCCCCGAACAATGAGGTAGATCAGTGCCCCCAACCACGGCACGAAGATGAGCAGAATCGCCCAGCCGGCCTTTGCCCAACCGCTCAGCGAGCGGTCTCCGAACAGGTCCCACAGGCAACGGAACCACACCATCAGTGCGGCGATCCAGATGAAGAACCAGAAGCTCCACAGGAGAACTTCCCCGAAGTCATTCGTCATTGCGTCCACGGCCATTTCCTCCCAGTGATGAGCGCACGCGCTGCCCGGCTCACCCAGGTCGAGCCTCATGACTTGTGCCTCCGACAGGCGTTGCGGTTCGCATTGCAGCAGGTCCGGAGTGTCCAGCGCGTCACCCACGGGGGGTGAACTCCTCACCGCGAGGCATCAACCGCGCACCGATCCGGACCGGCCCGTGGGGCTGTCGGAAGGGGCCACGCCCCGAGGCCAAGCCCGGCAACTGAGAGTGGGCCACTTCCTGGGTTGAGGTTGGCTGAGGCGG
The DNA here is from genome assembly GCF_040638415.1 of Kribbella sp. NPDC026596. Taxonomy (NCBI): domain Bacteria; kingdom Bacillati; phylum Actinomycetota; class Actinomycetes; order Propionibacteriales; family Kribbellaceae; genus Kribbella; species Kribbella sp. NPDC026596. The sequence goes on from NZ_JBEZYF010000085.1 coordinate 1,497, forward strand.
ACTGGCTGGTGCAGACGGCTGTGGAGCGCTGGCGGGCCGGCCGCTGGTCGGGCCGTCCAGGGCCGGGCGATCGTCGTCCCGCGGTGGGGGAATAGCGTTGGGATGGCGGGGAGTTTGGTATTGGGTCAGACCAGGTTCGGGACCGAGGAGAGCGATGAAGCCGACTGAGTTCGTGAAGGTGAACGGGCAGTTCTGGGGGGAGCACCTGCGGAGCGCCGGCGAGCATCTGCTCGGGAGTCACCGGCGGGAGCTGCCGGGGCCGTTGCTCTTCCCGCGGCTGATGCTGCTGACCGAGACCCCGGACTGGAACATCCTCGAGCTCGCCGGTGTGAGCCGCGAGTACCGCTCGCCCGAGGTGCGGCGGCAGAAGGCGGCGAGCGTCGAGGAGTACTTCGGCCTCGGCGACGGCTCGGCCGTGGTCACGCTGCCGGGGGAGAACCTGTTCAAGGACGCGACCATCGCGACCGAGGCGGGGCGGCAGGAGCTGGACGGCTACTTCCCGGCCACGGCGAAGATGCTCGGGGACGAGTTCACCGGGCCGGGCGACCAGTTGCTGCAGTTCGCCCCGGGGAACTATTCGACCTTCGACCGGACGCTGCTCGTGCACACGGCGAACGACTCGATCCGGCTGCACTGGACGTTGTTCGCGATCGCGATCCACAGGTCCGAGCCCGCCGAGAAGTACCTGGACTTCCTCCGGAACTACTCCAACGCCCGGCCGCACCTGGATCCGATCGGCACTCTGAGCGTGCCGGTGGAGGCCGCGGACCTCAACGGTGACGCATTCGCCAGCACCTACCTGGCGCACGGTCTCCAGGACGGGACCGTCGACCAGTTCCTGGACGCGAACGAGGAGATCCTGCTGTCGGCGTTCGACGCTACCCGGCTGATCCGGCAGCCGTTCCTGGACGACCTGCGGCCCGACTTCATTCTGGAGCGCGCGGACGGCAGCCACCTGATCGGCGACCTGAAGCTCCCGGTCCTCGACTCCACCAACGGCAAGAAGCGCCGGCGCGCGTTCCGCAACCCGGTCAGCGAGGGCGCCGCGCAGCTCACTCAGTACGCCGACTACTTCAAGTCCACCGAGAACCGTGCCTTCGCCCAGACCAAGTACGGCGTCGACGTCAGCGACCCGCGCAAGCTGCTGATCATCCCGACCCAGGAGCCGGTCGGCGCGGCCGAGTTCGCGCAGGCCGGCGTGGAGATCGTCGACTACGACACGATCCTGCGCCTCCACCTCGCCGCCAAGTCCTGATGGAGTACTTCGTCTACGGCCGGGACCGCCCCGGCAGTGGCGACCTCAAGGCGAAGCTGACCGAGGAGCACTGGGCGTTCATGGACGGGTACGTCGACGCCCTGATCGCCCGCGGTCCGACCCTGACCGAGGACCGTGAGGCGTCGACCGGCAGCCTGCACATCGTCGACCTGCCGGATGTCGAGGCCGCCCGCGCGTTCGCGTACGACGAGACGTACTACCGCGCCGGCGTCTTCGACTCAGTACTGCTCTGCCGCTTCCGCAAGCACGTCGGCAGCACCATGTGGGACTTCGGCGAGGCCGTCGAGGGCTACGGCCGCTACCTCGTCCTCACCGAGGACGAGCCGCGACCGATCAGCTCGAAGCACCTGATCATTTACGGCGACCTCATCGGCCTGGACGACGACACACACCTCGGCCGCGCGGCCCTCGTCGAAGCACGTGACGCCGAGAGCGCCGCCGTACTGGCGGATGCGGATCCAGCCGACGTCCACCCGTGGGAGTTCGGGGGACGGCGGGACTGAGTTGGCTCAGCTGACGGCCGGGATTCACCTCCGGCCGCCAGCGTGGTCGTGTGATTGACGACGAAGAGCTGTTCGAGTCGCATTTCTCACGACGCGGGTTCCTCGCGTCTGCCACCGTCGCCGGTGGCGCACTCCTCACACCGCCGCGCCCGCCCAGGCCGCTGCCGTGCGGAAGTCAGCCCCGGCCGCCGATCCGATCACGACGCCGCGGGTCGGCGGGCTGCATCTGCAGTTCGGAGCGGACGCCTCCACGGAAGTGACCGTCTCCTGGCACAGCCGCCAGCCGGTACGACGACCGCGCGTACTGCTCGGTGGTCCGGACGGAAACTTCGAGCGGACCGTGACCGCTGCCACGAGCAACTACACGGACGCGAAGTCCGGGCACATCGTCTACGTCCACCACGCCCGAGCCGGACGACTCCGCGCCAACACCGAGTACGTGTACGCCGCCGTACACGACGGGGCCGAGGCCGAGTTCGGGACGTTCCACACAGCGCCGAAGGGCCGGGCCAAGTTCACCTTCACCAGCTTCGGCGACCAGGGCACGCCGACGCTGGGCAAGCGGTACGTGCCGCCGCCGGGCGTGACGATTCCCAACCCGCCGTTCGTGAACGACAACCTCGGTTCGCCGGCGGCCGGTGATGTGACCGCCGGAGTGGAGCGGGTGCGGCCGTTGTTCCACCTGTTCAACGGGGACCTCTGCTACGCCAACCTGGCCGACGATCGCGTGCGTACCTGGAACGACTTCTGGGAGAACAACACCCGCAGCGCACGCGACCGCCCGTGGATGCCGTCGGCGGGCAACCACGAGAACGAACTCGGCAACGGACCGATCGGGTACGAGGCGTACCAGACGTACTTCGCGCTGCCCCGGCAGGACGGGCAGACCGATGTGACGCGCGGGCTCTGGTACGCGTTCACCGTCGGGTCGGTGCGGGTGATCAGCCTGGCCAACGACGACGTCTGCTACCAGGACGGCGGCAACAGCTACGTCCGCGGGTACTCCCAGGGTGCGCAGAAGGCGTGGCTGGAGAAGGAACTGAAGGCGATTCGCGCCGACCGCGGCATCGACTGGATCGTCGTCTGCATGCACCAGGTCGTGGTGAGCAGTGCCGACCAGGCGAACGGCGCCGACCTCGGCATCCGGCAGGAGTGGGTGCCGCTGTTCGACCGGTACGGCGTCGACCTCGTCGTCTGTGGACACGAACACCACTACGAGCGCTCGCACCCGATCCGCGGACAGCAGCCCAACCAGACGCTCACCCCGATCCCGACCGCCACCCGCGCGGATGTCGTGGACACGTCGAAGGGCACGGTGCACCTGGTCATCGGCGGCGGAGGGACGTCGGTCGGCTCCAACGGCGTGCTCTTCAACCCGCCGGCCTGCCGCGTGATCACCTCAGTCGGCGCGCCCGACCCGACCACCGGCAAGCGTCCGCCCGTCTACGTCCAGGAGCCCGCCCCCTGGTCCGCCTCCCGCAACGCCGCCCACCCCTACGGCTTCGCGGCCTTCACCGTCGACCCCGGTCACCCCGGCGGCCACACGACGATGCAGGTCACCTACTACGACGTCCTGGGCCCCAACGGAGACCTCTCCCCCTTCGAAACCTTCACCCTCCACCGCCCCCGCCGCGACGGCTGAGGACCGTCTGCAGGGTGCTGACGAGCGTACGTCGGTCGGCCGCCGGGATGTCGCCCGTGAGAGTTTCGATGCGGTTGACGACGGCGTTGTGGGCCTCGTGGGCCAGCGCTTTGCCGGCCGGGGTGAGCTCGATCTGGCAGGCGCGGCGGTCGGTGGGGTTGGCGATGCGGGCGACCAGGTCGCGGCGTTCGAGGCGGTCGACCATGCTGGTCAGGCTGGAGCGTTCGATGCTCAGGATCCGGCTGAGCTCGGTCATCCCAAGTGGTCCGCCGAGTAGGACGCAGAGTAGGTGGGCCTGTTGCGGGGTCAGCCCGAGTGGCCGGCTGGTCTCGGCGTGCAGGTCCTGCAGGAGGTGCATCGTCTGGACCAGGGCGCTAGCCAATTCCTGATCCCGCGCCGTCGTCGTCGCCATGTCCCCATGATAGTCCGGTCCACGAATAGTTTGCAGACCGAATAGTTCGTAGTGTTACTATTTCGGCCTACGAACTATCTGAGGAGACTCCGATGACCGTGAAGTTCGGATATGGCTCGCCGGATCACGTCCGCGACGTGGACGCCATCCTGCGACTGGCCGAGCAGGCCGACCGCGACGGGCTCGATCACGTCAGCCTGTCGGACCACCCGTACGTCGCCGACCTCCTGGACGGGTACGCCGCAGTCGGTTTCCTCCTCGGCCGGACCGAGCGACTGTCCGCGTTCGTCAACGTGACCAACCTGCCGTTGCGCCCGGCCCCGGTGCTCGCGCGTACGGCGTCCGCGCTGTCGGCGTTGTCCGGTGGCCGGTTCATCCTCGGGATCGGCGCCGGGGGAGCGATGGATCGGATCACCACGATGGGCGTCCCGGCGCAGCGCCCGGCCGAACAGGTCGAGGCCTTCGAGGAAGCGATGCAGTTGGTCCGCGCGTTGTCCGCCGGCGGCGATCCGGCTCCCACGAAGCACTACCCGATCGGAGCGCTGAAGGCCGCCGCCGTACCCGCGCCGCTGATCTGGACAGGCTCGAACGGTCCGAAGTCGCTCGCCGCCACCGGTCGTCAGGCCGACGGCTGGATCCCCGGCCGCGCCGCCGACTGGCTGAGCGACCGCTACCGCTGGTCCCGCCCGATCATCGACGAGGCCGCCCTCGCGGTCGGTCGCAAACCCTCCGACGTCGCCACCATCTACAACTTCCCCGGCGCGATCACCGCAACGCCCGTACGCCGTACTCGCGACGACGAAGGCCGCTGGATCGGCGGCTCCCCGGCCCAATGGATCGAGGAACTCACCGACGCCGTCCTCAACCACGGCGCCGCCGGCTTCACGCTGTTCCCGCGCGGCTCGGACCCGTACGACGTCCAGGTCGCCCGCTGGTCGCAAGAAATCGTCCCGGCGGTCCGCGCCGGGATCAATCGAGAGTCGCCAGCTCTTCTTTAGTCAGCCGGAGAGCGCCCGCGGCGATGTTCTCTTCCAGGTGGGCCGGGTTGCCGGTGCCCGGGATCGCGAGGACGTTGGGGCTTTGGTGCAGGGTCCAGGCCAGGCGGACCTGAGCCGGCGTCACGCCGTGAGTCGTCGCGATGGCCTGCACGGCGTCGGAGTGGTCGGCGGCCGCCCCGCCTTCGCGGGACTCACCGGCGATCGCGAAGAACGGTACGTACGCGATCCCGCGGTCCGCGCACAGCCGGATCAGCGCGTCCTCGTCGCGGCGCAGATCGACCGCATAGCTGTTCTGCACGCACACGACCGGCGCGATCGTGCGCGCCTCGTCGACATGATCGGCCCGGACGTTCGACACCCCGAGCTGACGGATCAGCCCGGCGTCGCGCAGGTCGGCGAGCGCGCCGAACCGGTCGGCGATCGAGTCGGCGCCCGGCTTCTTGATGATCCGCAGGTTGACCACGTCGAGGCAGTCGACGCCGAGCTGCCGCAGGTTCGTCTCCACCTGCGTCCGCAGTTCGGCGGCGGTCGTCGCCTGGTAGAACCCGCGCTCGGGATCCTCGCCCGGCCCGACCTTCGTGGTGATGACCAGACCTTCCGGGTACGGTGCCAGTGCCTCGCGGATCAGCTCGTTGGCGTATCGCTTCGGCCCGTCACCGACCCCCAGCGTCCCGCCCGGCGACGCGTAGAACGCCGCCGTGTCGAGGTGGTTCACGCCGAGTTCCACGGCGCGACGCAGAACCTGGATCGCCACGGAGCGATCCGGGTTCGCGGTGATCCGCATCGAGCCGAAGCCCATCCGGTTGACGGTGACGTCGCCCAGCTTCCACGTCCCGGCTGCAGCCGCACTGCTCATTCTTCGATCGCTCCTCGGACTCGGCGCAGGTGCTGGCGGAACGTCAACGACGGATCCTCCGCCCGCGCGGTCAGAAACTCCGCGAACCGAACCTGCTCCCGCAACGAGCGGCCGGCCCGGATCTCGCCGGCCTGCCGGTGCTCGGTGTCGCGGATGGACTCGGCCAGCGCTGTCAGCTCCTCGACCCGGTCGGCCGGGACGAAGATCGCACCGTCCTCGTCCGCGAGTACGACGTCCGCGCGGGTCACCGTCCACTCGCCGATCGTTGCCGTGGACAACGCATCGGCCGGTTGCGGATCGAGCCGGAGTGGTCCGGTCGGCAGGGCGCCGAGACTGAAGACGGGCAGCCCGATCGCGGTGATGTCAACGGTGTCGCGGTGCAGGCCCCAGATCACGATGCCCGCCAGGCCGGCCGCCTTCGCCTCGAGTGAGACCAGGTCACCGACGCACGCCTCGTCCCGCCGGCCGCCGTTGTCCACCACCAGTACGTCGCCCTGCTCAGCGGACTCGAAGGCCTCGAGGAACACGTCCACACTGCCCACGTGCTGCGCCGGCAGCACCCGCCCGGCGACCCGGCCGCCGACCACAGCTGTCAGCGACACCGTGCGTACCGGCACTCCCGCCCGAACACAGGCGTCCGCGACGTGCGCCGTGGTCAATCCCGCGAACAGCATCCCAGCCCCCTCTCGCTCGACTCCCAGCCGACCTTAGGTCAAGAACCGGATGATCGCCTCGAGGGAGGGGGTCGTAGTGGTGTCCACCGTCAAAGCCGGGACCGGGAGGTCGACCGGCTGGAAGGCGTTGTGGGTGCGCATCCGGGCCTCGGCGCTGATCTGGGCGTCCTCGTGGGCGGTCCGGTTGGAGTTCGCCGTACGGGCGTTGATCCGCGCCAGCGCCACCTCGGCCGGGACCGTGCAGTGCAGGACGCGGACGTCGGCCCGGCCGAGCAGGGGGGCCAGGCCCGGGCTCCATAGGCGGTCCTGGAACGCCGCCTCGGCGACGACCGTCGTACCGCGGCCGATCAGCAGGCCGATCACATCGAAGAACGTCGACAGCGTCCGCATCGTCAGCGGATCGCCCGGCCCGGGCACGAACCCGGGGGTCGCGTGCGCCATCCCCTCCTTGATCTCGTCCCGGCAGATCGCCGGGCAGCCGATCGCCTCCGCCACCCGGTGCGCCAGCGTCGTCTTGCCGGTCCCCGGCGGGCCGCTCACCACGATCAACATCGGTTTGGACTGCACGCGCGGCACCTTAGCGAGACCAGGCCGGTGATCTCCACTGAACGTCAAAGCCGGGTCAGAAATTGTCGGTGCGGCTGGTTAGCGTGATGTCCGGATGTGGCCGGAGTCCGCGCGCGGCGGGGGTGACAGTGGAGCGATGACGACGTATTCGGCGGTGCGGACGACGGGGATCTACTGCCGTCCGGGGTGTGGGGCGAAGCCGCTCGCGGAGAACGTGCGGACGTTCGAGCTGCCGGCCGCGGCGGAGGCGGCCGGGTATCGCGCGTGCCTGCGCTGCCGGCCGTACCGGGTGGCCGGGACAGTCGCGGACGAGGCGCCCGAGCTGGTCTGCCGGGCGGTACAGCTGATCGTCGCCGGCGTGCTGGACGAGTCGGGTGAGGCGGCGCTCGGCGCGCGGCTGGGGGTGTCGGCGCGGCATCTGCGCCGGATGTTCCACGAGCATCTGGGGGTCACGCCCGATCAGTTCGCGCGCTCCCGGCGGGCGCATTTCGCGCGGCGGCTACTGGACGACTCCGAGCTCGGGATCGCGGACGTCGCGTTCGCCGCCGGCTTCGGCAGCCTCCGGCAGTTCAACCGCGCGATGCGCGAGATCTTCCGCGCCTCCCCACGCGAGCTCAGGGATCGCCGTCGCCGCAGTGATCGCCTGGTCGCCGATGGAGGTCTCGTACTGCGCTTGCCGTACACACCGCCGTACGACTGGGACGCGATGTGCGCGTTTCTCGCCAAGCACGCGATCCCCGGCGTGGAGTCGGTCGAGGATGGTGTCTACCGGCGGACGATCTCCCTCGACGGCTACCCGGGACTGCTCGAGATCGGCCCGGGCGGCGACGACTACCTGCTGCTGCGCGCCCACCTGCCGTACTGGGAAGGCGTCATCCACATCGTCGACCGCGCCGCTCGCTTGGTCGGCCTGGAAACCGAGCCCGTCCTGGCCCGAGCCCTGCTGTCCGAGGATCCGGTGATCGGCCCGCTGATCGCGTCCCGCCCCGGCGTCCGGGTGCCCGGCGCCTGGGGTCCGTTCGAGGTCGCCGTCCAGGCAGTCGTCCGTGACCACCTGGACGGCAACGAGGCGTACGACGCTCTGCGCAAACTCGTCGAGGTCCACGGGCTGCCGGTCCCCGGCCTCGGTCACGGTCTGACGCACGCGTTCCCGGGTCCACAGGCTCTGACCGGCGCCGAGCTGATCGGCCCCCTCGCCCAAGAAGTTGCTGCAGGCAACATAGTGCTCGACAGTGCTGTGGATGCCGAGAAGCTGGCCGAGGTGGCCGGCGTCAGCACCAAAGCCGCAGACCAGGTGGCGATGCGGCTTGGTGCCCGTGACGCTTGGCCGCTGGACGGTGAGTCGGAGCATCTACGACCGTGGCGCTCACTCGCCGCCGTTCATCTGCTCAGTGATTCGTAGGTGCCGCTCGACAGCAGTTCCTTCGCGGCGGCTGTTGCCAGCTCATAAGCAGCCGACGCGATCGCGGGTCCGACGCTGATCCGGGTCACCCCGAGCGCCGTCAGTTCGGCGACCGAAGGAGCGCCAGGGCCGACCATCACGTTCAGCGGTAGCGGTGAGGCGGCAACCAGCTCGCGAATGGTGGCGGCATCCACGACTCCCGGGACGAACAGGACGTCCGCGCCGGCCTCGGCGTACTGCTTGGCGCGTTCGATCGTGCCGGAGCCGTCGCCGAACAGGTACGTGTCGGTGCGGGCGTTGATGACGAGATCGATGCCGGCGGACACGGCGACGGTGCGAGCCGCCGCGATCCGGGCGGCGTGCACCCAAGGTTCGTCGAGCACCCGGCCGGTGCTGTCTTCGAGGTTGATGCCGACGGCACCGGCTTCGAGGGCGTCGGCGACGGTTACCTCGACCTCCCCGTAGCCGGCCTCGAGGTCGGCGGTGACCGGGATCGACACCGCCGCGCAGATCGCGCGGAGTGCCGCGATCGCCGTCGTACGGGTGAGTCCACCTGCGTCGTCGACCCCGGCGGCCCAGGCGATGCCCGCGCTCGTTGTCGCGATCGCGACAGCACCCGCCGCCTCGATCGCGCGAGCGGAGCCGGCGTCCCAGGCGTTCGGCAGGACCAGCGGCGGCTGCGCGTGTGGGGCGCGCAGCCGCCGGGCCAGGTCGGCCTGCGTGCTCACAGGCTGACCAGCAGTTGGTGGTCGATCTCGACGAACTCCACGATCAGGTCGGCGAACCGCCCCGCGATCAGCTCCTTGTACGCCGCCGATCCGGTGTGTGCGTCGTACGCCGCCTGGTTCGCGAAGTGCTCGACGAACAGCAGGTAGTCAGGGTTGGCCGGATCGCGGTACACCCGGAACGACAGCGTCCCCTCCTCGGTACCCGGACCCTTCGGCGCGAACTCCTGCACGATCTGCTCGGCCACCGCCTGGTTGCCGTCCTTCAACTTGATCGGAAACACCTTTGCCAGCACTTGATTCCTCCTGAGGTGGTCTCTGGTACCCCTCAAGATTCGCCCGCGGACCCACCCCGGGTCTGGCCATATTCGGCCATCTCCATCTGCTCATTATCTGAGACGATATGTCTCACAAAACAAGATTCTGGGTTAGCGTAAGGCTTGTTGGCGAGGGCAAAGGAGCCTGGGATGAACAACGTGTACACGCACGGCCACCACGAATCGGTACTGCGGTCGCACAGCTGGCGCACCGCGGAGAACTCGGCCGGCTACCTTCTTCCCCATCTCCGGCCCGGCATGTCGCTGCTCGATGTCGGCGCCGGCCCCGGCACCATCACCGCGGACCTGGCCCGCCTGGTCGAGCCTGGGCGGACGACCGCGCTGGAAGCGAATGAAGCCGCCCTCGACATCACCAGGTCGACCTTCGCCGAACTCGACGTGAAGGTTGAGTTCGTCGTCGGCGACGTACACGCGCTGGACCTCCCCGACGACACGTACGACGTCGTCCACGCACACCAGGTCCTGCAGCACGTCGCGGATCCGGTGCAGGCGTTGCGGGAGATGCGGCGGGTGTGCAAGCCCGGCGGGATCGTCGCGGTCCGGGACTCCGATTATCACGGCTTCGTCTGGTACCCGGAGTTGCCCGAGCTGGACGAGTGGATGGCGCTCTACCAGCGGATGGCCCGCGCGAACGGCGGCGAGCCGGACGCCGGCCGGCGACTGCTGTCCTGGGCGCTGGAGGCCGGCTTCGAGAAGGTCGACGCAACCGCGACCAACTGGGCATTCACGAACGACGACGATCGCGCGTGGTGGGGCGGCATGTGGTCGGACCGCATCCTGAAGTCCGCGCTAGCCGATCAGGCTCGCGGTGCCGGCGTACCCGAGGAGACGCTCACCGCCATCTCCCAGGCCTGGCAAACCTGGGCCGCCCGTCCCGACGGCTGGATCTCCATCCTGCACGGCGAACTCCTCTGCACCGCTTAGCGCGAGCGCTGGCGGGAGATCTCGTACAGGACTGCTGTTGCTGCGTTGGCGGCGTTGAGAGAGCTGGCTGAGCCGGTGATGGGGATGCGGACCAGTTGGTCCGCGGCTTCTTTCCACGCGGCGCTCAGACCAGCTGTCTCGTTGCCGATCAGGAGCAGCGTGGGCTGGGTGAAGTCGAAGTCGAACACGTCGACCGAGCCGTGCTCGTCGGTGCCCACGACCACGATCGGTACGGCGTGCCGTCGTACCCAGTCGAGGACCTCATGATGCGACGGCACGCGGACGGCGGGAACCGCGAAGAGCGACCCGGTCGTCGCGCGGACCGCCTTCGGATCGTAGACGTCAGCCGCGTGCCCGGTGACGATCACGCCATGCGCACCGAACGCGTCCGCGGACCTGATGATCGACCCGATGTTCCCCGGTCCGGTGGGCCGGTCGAAGACCACGCCCAGGAAGTCCGGCCGGACCTCGATCCGGTCCAGATCGTCGGCCGGCAGTTCCAGCACCGCGATCAGCTCGGGCGCGGCCTCGTCCTTCTCGCCGAGCTCGGCCAGCAGCTCGCCCGCCATCGCCACCCGCTCCACGCTGGGCAGCCGCTGCAACAGGTCCCGTGCCCAGCGTGACAACGGTCGGGAGGCATCGGTGATCACCGTGCGCACCGGCCATCCGTTGTCCACGGCAACCGAAATCGGCCGGACCCCCTGGACCAGGAACTCCCCGGCCCGCTGCCGCTTGGTCCGGTTGGTCAGCAACGCCTGCCACACCTGAAACCGGGCATTCCGAGCCGTGATCCGCTGCACCCGACTACCCTACTCAGGACGGCGGCGCCGCCGTCGACTCGCGGACGATGAGCTCCGGACGGAACAACAGCGACTGACCCTGCTTCGGGCCGGAGTCGTCCAGCCGGGACCGGAGCTGGCTGAACGCGGCCGCCGCCATCTCCTGCATCGGCTGGCGGACGGTCGTCAGGGTGGGCGCGTACAGGTCGGCGAGCACGATGTCGTCGAAGCCCACCACCGACACGTCCTTGCCGACCTCGAGCCCACCGTCGCGCAGCCCACGGCAAACCCCAAGCGCACACATGTCGTTGATCGCCACGATCGCGGTCGGCGGATCGTCCAGTGCCACCAGTTCCGCGGCGGCCGCGCGCCCCAGCTCGGACGCCTCGACATCGCCGAAGTCGTCGGCGCCTGTGCCGGTCGGCGCGCGCAATGCCTCCGCCGGATCGAGGCCGGCCCGCTCGAGCCCGGCGACGAAACCGCGGTACCGCTCTTTGCGGTTCACGCTCGCCAAGGCCCCCGAAACGAAGGCCAGCCGGCGGTGGCCGAGGTCCGTGAGGTGCTGCGTGGCGAGCTGGCTGCCGATCGCGTTGTCCACACTGATGCTCACCAGCGACGCGGGATCGCCGGCTTGCGACGTACGGTCGAAGGCGACCAGCTGGAGTCCGCGCTCGACCAGCGGCAGCACGTGCTCGAGCGACGGCAGCGACGAGCACAGTACGACGCCGTGGACGCCGTCGGCCCACAGTTCGTCGATGTAGTCGCGTTCGCGGCGCGGATCGCGCTCGGAGTTGCAGAGCAGCACGTGATAGCCCTCGGCCAGGGCGGCGGATTCCAGGTGCCGGGCCAGCGCACCCCAGAACGGGTTGCCGACCGACGGGACGACGAGCCCGATCGTGGTGTTCCGGCCGGTGCGCAACTGCCGGGCGGCGCGGTTCGGCCGGTAGCCGAGCTTGTCGATCGCCGTCTCGATCCGCTGCCGGGTCTCCGGCAGCATCCGATGGTTCCGCCCGTTCAGCAGGTTCGACACCGTGCTCGGCGAGACGCCTGCCTCGGTCGCCACCTGCTGGATCGTCACCTCACCCATGCCCACCCGCGCATTCTTCCTCACCTTCGCCCCGTCGTCCTGCCATGTCGCAGTGCAACGATGCATCACGAATCAGCGAAAGTCCAGCAGAAGCCGATCGAGCTCAGCCCCTTGACGATCGCCGGAATCGCTTCCTAGCATGCGGTGCATCGTTGCACCAGCTCGCATCCGCAGCGCCGCTGCGGCTGGTAGATCGTTGCACCACTCCCATCTCGCAGCACCACGAAAGGCGCGCCATGGAGTACTCCCGCAGATCAGTCCTGACGGCCCTCGGCCTCGGCGCGTTCGCCGCCGCCACCGGGTGTTCGGCATCGCCGTCCGGGGACGGGCAGGCGGCCGCCGAGGGTCCCGCCGAGGGCGAGATCACGCTGCTCACCCCGATCTTCGAGGGCAGCACCGGCAAGCAGTTGCTCGAGGGCAAACTGCTGGCGGCGTTCAAGCAGAAGAACCCGAACGTCACGGTCAACGTCGACTACACGACGTACGCCGCGCTGAACGAGAAGCTCACCACCGGCCTGGCCGGCGGCCTGATGCCGGACGTCGTGATGCTCGGCGTCGGCTGGATCCCGCCGTTCGCGCACAAGAAGGTGCTCGCACCGCTGCCGGACGAGCTCGCGAAGCGCTACCAGTACGAGGACCGCGTCCTCGAGCCCTCCCGGTACGACGGCAAGCTGTACGCGCTCCCGCTGGTGCTCGACACCCGGATCGTCACCTACCGCAAGGACATGTTCGCCGAGGCCGGGATCACGCAGCCGCCGAAGGACTGGGCCGAGCTGCGCGAGATGGCCAAGGAACTGGCCCGGGCCGACGGCTCCGGCAAGCTGACCCGGGTCGGGTTCGACCCGTTCTCGATCGACCTGCGGCAGTGCTGGGAGACCTTCCTGTTCGCGAACGACGGCAACCTGTTCGACGAAGCCGGCCAGCAGGTCAAGTTCGACGACGAGCGCGGGGTCGAGGCGTTGCAACTGTTCCTCGACGTGATCAAGGACAAGTCGGGTGACTACTCGTTCACGTCGTCGGCCGGTCAGCCGAGCACGCTCGCCCAGGGCCGCTCGGCGATGATGATGGCGAACAACTCGCTCTGGGTGCAGCTGCAGCAGCAGAATCCGGAGCTGCTGAAGGAAGACAAGGTCGGCGCGTTCATCCTGGCCAACAAGGTGCCGGCGATGCTGCAGGGCGGGACCCTGGTGGCCCGCTCCGCCTCGACCAAGCACGCCGCGGCGGCCCAGGCCCTGGTGGAGTTCATGGGGACGCCGGAGAGCATCCTGCCGACCGCCCAGCAGCGCGGTTCGGTGCCCGGCGTGCAGGACCTGCGGACCTCGGACTACGTCAAGAACAACGGCTTCGTGAAGCTTGCCCTGGACAACATGAGCAAGGCCCGCTCCGAGGGCGGTACGCCGGCCTGGATGGAGATCCGGGAGAAGATCAAGACCACCCTGGAGACCGCGGTCGTCGGCCAGAAGACCGCCAAGGAAGCGATCGACGAGCTGGCGAACCTGAGCAAGCAAGCGATCTCCCGGTTGTGAGCGGCACGATGGTGTCGACACTGGAGAAGGTGCGCGAAGTCGCACCCGGTCCGGCCACCAGTCAGCCCCGCCGCGGCCTCTTGCGCAGCCGGAGGCGGGCCGGGCTGCTGATGGTCGCGCCCGCGCTGCTGCACGCGCTGATCTGGATCGGCATCCCGCTGGTCGCCGCGGTCGTCCTGAGCTTCACGTCGTACGACGTCCTGACACCGCCGCGCTTCGTCGGCCTGGAGAACTTCCGCGACCTGCTCGCCGACGACGTGTTCCGGCGCGCGGTGCTGAACACCAGCGTCTACACGTTCTTCACCGTCCCGGTGGCGATGTCGATCGCGTTGCTGATCGCGCTGATGCTGAACACGAAGCTGGCCGGCCGGGCGATCTTCCGGACCGCGATCTTCATCCCGCAGGTGACCGCGACGATCGCGGTCGCGCTGGTCTGGTTGTGGATCTACGACCCGCGCAGCGGCTTGGCGAACGCCGTACTGTCGTTCCTTGGTCTGGACGGCCCGAATTGGCTGTCGTCGACGCACTGGGCGATGCCGGCGGTGATCGTGGTCGGCGTCTGGCAGGGCATCGGGCTGAAGATGCTGATTTACCTGGCCGCGTTGCAGAGCCTGCCGACCGAGCTGTACGAGGCGGCGTCGGTGGACGGCGCCTCGAAGGTCCGGCAGTTCTTCAGCCTGACCGTGCCCCTGCTGAAGCCGGCCACCTTCTTCGTCTTCGTCACCTCGGTGATCGGCGCGTTCCAGTCGTTCGACCAGGTGTACATCCTGACCGACGGCGGCCCGGCCAACAGCACCACGATGATGACCTACGAGATCTACAAGTCCGCGTTCCGGGAGTTCCGGATGGGCTACGCCTGCGCGCAGAGCCTGGTGCTGTTCGCGCTGCTGCTGGTCCTGACCCTGGTCAACCGGCGGATCACCGGAGGCGACCGTGCCCGTTGACGGACTCCGCCGGATGAGGGCCCGCCGGATCGCCCTCTACCTGACGCTGACCGCGATCTCCCTGGTGATGATCGTCCCGTTCGTCTGGATGCTGCTCACCTCGCTGAAGACGCCGACCGACATCGCCGCGGTGCCGCCCCGGCTGTTCCCGACGAAATGGGCCTTCAGCAACTATGTCGACGCGTTGCACGCCGCCCCGTTCGCGACGTACGCGCGGAACAGTTTCGTCATCGCGGCCAGTCACACCCTGCTGAACGTGGTGATCGCCTCGATGGCCGGGTACGCGCTGGCGCGGCTGCGGTTCCGCGGCAGCTCGCTGATCTTCCTCGGGTTCGTCGGTGCGCTGATGATCCCGACGTACACGAAGATCCTTCCGGAGTTCCTGATCGTGCGGTTCATGCCGCTGTTCGGTGGCAACGACATCACCGGTCAGGGTGGGACCGGCTGGCTGGACACCTGGTGGGCGCTGATCATCCCGGGCGCGGTCAGCCCGTTCTCGGTGTTCCTGTTCCGGCAGTTCTACCTGGACCTGCCGGTCGAGCTCGAGGAAGCGGCCCGGCTGGACGGCCTCGGCGAGCTGGGCATCTACGCCCGGATCATGACGCCGCTGGTGAAGCCGGCGTTCATCACCGTCGCGCTGCTGACCTTCGAGGGCTCGTGGAACAACTTCCTCTGGCCGCTACTGGTGACCAAGAGCGACAGCCTGCGGGTGATCCAGGTCGGGCTGTCGGTGTTCCGGACCGAGAACGACACCCAGTGGGCATTCCTGATGGCCGGTACGACGCTGGCCACCGTGCCGATGGTGGTCTTGTTCCTGATCGGGCAGCGCTACTTCGTCCAAGGGTTCGCGACCGCGGGCATCAAATGACACTCAGCGAAAGGAAAGTACCTATGACCGGGGAACTGCAAGGCACGCGAGCGCTGGTGACCGGGGCCGGGCACGGCATCGGCCGCGGGATCGCGCTCGGTCTGGCGGCCGCCGGAGCGGACGTTGTGGTCCACTACGGCAAGTCCGCGGACGCCGCCGCGCAGACCGTCGCCGCCATCGAGGATCTCGGCCGGAAGGCGATCGCGGTCGGTGCCGACGTCACGAGTACGGCGGATGTCGACCGGCTGCTCGACGAGGCGGTCGGTTTCCTCGGCGGGCTCGACGTCCTGGTCTGCAACGCAGGCCACCTGATCGGCCGGGTCAAGGTCGAGGAGATGTCCGACGAGCACTTCCAGCAGGTCGTCGACGTGAACCTCGGCGCCACCTTCCGCACCACCCGGGCCGCGATCCCGCACCTGGCGCAGTCCTCCAACCCGCGGATCATCACGATGGCCTCGCTCGCCGCGCACAACGGCGGTGGCCCCGGTTCGGTGATCTACGCGGCGGCCAAGGCGGGGATCCGTGGATTCACCAAGGGCCTGGCGAAGGAGCTCGGCCCGCAGCGGATCACGGTCAACTCGGTCGCGCCGGGCTACATCGCGGAGACGGCGTTCCACCAGACCTTCTCCACCGAGCAGGCCCAGGCGAACATGGTGGCCGGTACGCCGATCGGCCGCGCCGGTCAGGTCGAGGACGTGGCGAACGCGGTCCGCTTCCTCGCGCTTCCGGCGTCGGGCTACTTGACCGGGATCACCATCGACATCGACGGTGGCACATGGCCTCGCTGACCGGACATCCGCCGACCGAGCGCGGTGGCTGGTGGCACGAGTACGTCTGCCCGGCGCACGGTGTCGAGCTCGAGCACGTCGAGTTCGAAACCGGTGAGTTTCCGGTCGGCGGCGTACCGTGCTCGTACGGCTGCCGCGTCGACACCCCGGCGGTGCGGGGCGCCTGGCGGGTGCTCGCGCATCACTGGTGGGCGCGGCGGATCCGCTTGCTCTCGTACGACGGTGGTGGCGCCGAGCTGCTCACGGCGTACGCGCGGCTCTATCAGGACCTCACGAGATCCGGGGAGCACGAGCAGGCGCAGGGGTGGATGCAGCGCGGGCGGCTGTTCCACCAGGCGCTGACCGATGCGGTCTGGGGCGTGCCGATCGCGCACGCGATCCTCAACCTCGCACCGAACGCTGCCCTCGCCGAGACCCTCCCGATGCTCGATGCGATGGTCGACGGATCACGGCGGGCCCGGGACGCGATGGTTGCCCAGGACAAGTTCTCGTCGAACTACACGGCGTGGTTCAACGCGCTCGGTACTGTGGCCGGACAGGCCGCGGCCGCCGTACGGGGTGAGCCGTGGGGCGGCGATAAGGAATGGCTGACCGGGGAACATGGTCAGTTCGCGCATCTGGAGATCGCGACCGGCGAGGACGGCTGGGAGTGGGAAGCCAGCACGTATTACCACGGCTTCGTACTCCGGGCTTATCTCCTCAGCCTGCGGGGTGCCGATCCCGCCGACGTGCCCGACTGGCTGGACGCGATGATCGGCGCGCTCGCCGGGATCGCGACCGACGGCGGCATCCTGCCCGCACTGCACGACGGTCCGTACCGTCGCGTCCCGCTCGCGCTGGAGTGGCTGGAGATCGTTGCCCTCGCACGTCAGTTCACCGCGAACCACGGGCTGGACGCCGTTGCCGCCCACGCCCGTGCGGAGGTGGGCACGGAGTACGACGGTCTCGAGGACAGGTTCGGCGGGTGGTTCGCAGGCCCACCACGCTCGGGCGCGGTGCAGCCCCGCCCGCTGACCGGTTGCTATGCGGTGATCCGCGCCGGCGGCATTCACGCGATCCTCGACCATGGACCGCACGGTGGATCGCACGGTCACCATGACAAGCTCTCGCTCTATCTGTATGGCCCGACCACGCCGTGGCAACCCGATCCGGGGCAGGTGCCGTACGGGCATGCCGAGTGGCGGCGCCACTACAAGTCCGCCGCCGCACACCCGACGATCCGGATCGACGGCCTCGAGCCGAACGAGGCGACCGGTGTGGTCACGACGGACGAGACCTCGGTGACGGCGGAGGTCGCCGATTGGTACGACGGTGTCCGGGCGACGCGGCAGGTGATCGCGGGAGACGGCTATCTCGTCGATGTGGTCCGGGTAACGGCGGATCGGGAGCGCGAGATCGCGCTGCAGTTCCGCCCCGACGTCGACCTGACCGTGGAGGTGGGGTCAGGTGTGGTGCGCACGGTGTGGGCGGGCCAGGAAACGCTGTATGGCTACCACCTTGGCGTCGGGGTGCCGGTGACTCGACCGGGACCTGGGCCGGCAGATGACCCACAGCGGACACGAACTGTTCTCGACTGGACCGTCGTCGGCACCTCCGCCACCTTCTGTTCTGTCTACTCGACCGCCGAGGTTGCCGTCGGGGTGAGTGGCGACGTGGTCACGGTCGACGGGCATGTGCATCGGATCGGGGGTCGTTGATGCTGATCGACAAGCGTCTCGACGACCTGCGCGACGGGCTGGACGGTCAGCATGTCGCGCGCTGGCGGCGACTGCGCGAGCAGTGCGACTGGTACCGCACTCAGACCCCACCGACCGAGCACCCATCCGCGAGCATCACCTACTTCGGCCCGGCGGCCGCGAACCTCGCCCTGGCCTACCGCCTGACCGGCAACCCCGGCTATCGGGCCGAGGCCGCGCGCTGGATCTCCGCGGCGATCGGGTTCCCGCACTGGGGCAAGGCGCACCTGCCCGACCACGACCTCGACGCCGGGTGGCTGCTGCACGGGCTGTCGCTCGCGCTGACCTGGCTCGGTGACGACTTCGAGCTGGCCGACGAGTTGCGCGCGAAGCTGGAGTTGCAGGGATCGCGGTTGTACGAGTTCGCCGTCGAGTCCGAGGGTTCCTGGTGGAGTTCGTCGTACTGGCAGAACCACAACTGGATCTGCTACACGGGCCTCGCCGCGGCCGGCTATGCGCTCGGCAAGACGGAGTGGACCGAGCGGGCGAAGGAGAACTTCGCGACCGTGATCGACCTGCTGCCGGCCGACGGGTCCGACATGGAGGGTGTCGTCTACTGGCGGTACGGCGTCCCGTGGCTGGCGACGTACCTGGATCTGCTCCAGGACCAGGAAGGGCTGGACTGGTGGGACCGCTGTCCCTTCCTCGCCAACACGTTCTCCTATCGGCTGCAGCAGTGTGCGCCCGGTTTCGAGGAGAACATCGACCACGGCGACTGCCACGATCGCCGCAGCGGCCACAGCGTCGCGCTCTACTACAAGCTCGCCTCCGCCTACCGGATCGGCGAGGCGCAGTGGCTCGGTGATCTGGTCGCCGACCGCTTCTTCTGGCGCGAGGCGTACGCGAGTGGCGTGAAGCCCGGCGTGATGCCCGAGGCCTACCTCGAGCTGCTCTGGTACGACGACTCCGTCCGGGCAACGCCGCCGGAGGAGAAGACACCGTTGTCGGCGTACTTCCCTGACCTCGGCCTCGTCACGGCACGGACCGGATGGGACGACGAGGCAACGATGGTGTCGTTCAAGGCCGCACCGGGCGGCGGGCATCAGGCCTGGGAGACGTCGCACCGGCTCGACCGCGAGCGTGGTTGGGACACGCTGAGTGCCGGGCATCATCATCCGGACGCCGGGTCGTTCGTGCTCACCTCGCGGGGTGCCTTCCTGGCGGTCGACGAGGGGTACAGCAATCGCAAGCGGGCCGGAGACCACAACCTGATCCTGGTCGACGGGCAGGGTTTCGCCGACGAGGATCGGTACCACGTCTACAAGGGTGCGCCGTACGAGCGCCAGGCCCGGATGGTCGACGTACTCGCGGCCGGCGGGATGCTCCACGCGACGGCGCGGATCGCCGCGATGTATCCGGCTGAGCTGGAGATCACCCGACTCGATCGAACCCTCGTATTCACGCCCGCCGGCCGGCTGGTCCTGCTTGACCGGTGTGCCGCTGGGGCGCCGCGGGACTGGACGTTCCTGCTGCACGCCGACTGGCCGCTCGAACTCGACGACGAGATCGTGCTGCGCTCGGGCGGCGCGCAAGCCTGGGTCCGCCTGCACACGCCGCTGACCGTCGAGTCGGCCGTCACCGAAGTCGAGGCGAATCCCACCTCGAGCACCCCGAGCCTGCGCCTGACCCGCACCCTGCACACCCTCCGCGCCACCGCCGAACGGTGTGCTTCCGCCACCCTGCTGACCACCATCGAGCCGACCTCGGCTCTCCGCCCGGCACCACCCACCGCATGCCGCCTCGACCTCACCCGAGGCTTCGGCATCGCCTTCGACGGAGAAACCGTCCTGTTGGCCGACGACGACGGCCTGATCGAGGGCGAGGGCTTCGCCGAGCAAGCCAAGGCCGTCATCCAGACCGCCGACCGGAGGATCACGGTATGAGCCGCCGGGACGATCACCTGGTGACCCGCCGGGACGGTCTTGGGGTGACTCGGCGGGCTATCGACTGGCTGGGGTGGTTGGCGAGTCCGGTGCTTGCGGGGGCGGCGTTCTCGATCCTGTGCCTCGGTGTCGTGACCTGGTTGCCGGCGCTGGCGGCGGTCGGGTTCGCGCTCAACCGGTGGCGGACCGACGGCGACACCCGGTGCTTCGCCGGGGTCTTCACCGGGTGGCGCGGGTACTGGCGTCCGTTGTTGCCGCACTCCGCCCTGATGACTGTTGCAGCAGTGGTTGCTGCCAGCAACTTGTCCTTCCTCTCCGGCCATTCCGGGCCGGTCGTGCTGACCTTGTTCATGATCCACGTCGGGCTGGTCGCGGCCGCGGTCACGTACCACCTGGCGCTGGCCGTTGCCGCCGGTCGCGACCCATCCGGCTCGGCATCCGGCTGGCGTCGTACGGCGTTCCGGCTCGCCTTCACCTCCGTCCCGCGCGGCACCGCCCTGCTCGGCGCGGCTGTCGCGGCCCCGATCTTCTCGCTCGTCGTTCCGGCGGGCCCGCTGCTCCTCGGCGCCACAGTCCCCGTACTGATCGGGCTCCTGGTCGCCGACCACGCATAGCCCCGCCAACCGCCCCACAGGAGGACCACTATGTCCAGAGCCGTCCCGATCCAGCTCCCCATCACCACCTACTGATGCCCACCCCCTCCCGCCGAAACCTCCTCACCGGAGCCCTAGGCGGACTCCTAGGCGGCACAGTCCTCGGCAAACCAGCCACAGCCCACGCCGGCTCGCCCGCCGCTCCGGTCCCGACGACCCCACACCCTCGGTGGATCACCAGCTGGGCCGCAGCTCACACAGCCCCAACCCCCACCGATCTCGACGCCACCACCGGCTTCACCAACACCACAATCCACAACACCATCCACCTATCCGCCGGAACCACCGGCGATCGGGGTCTCGCCCAGCTTCGGCTCCGTTTCGCCAACCCCTTCGGCTCGGCGCCTCTCCTACTGGGCCCCGTGACAGTGGCGGGGGCCGACCAACCGGTTGCTGCGGCTTCCGCCACCACCTCCCGTCGCCTGCTGTTCGGCGGTGATGAGCAGGTCGTGCTGGCTGCTGGGGCGACTGTGGTGAGTGATCCTGTTGATCTGGCCGTACCGGACGGCGGCGACTTGGTAGTGAGCATGTACTTGCCGGGACCGACAGGCCCGGTGAGCTTTCACCGGAACGTGCATGCCACTGGTTTGATCGGTGATCGGCCGACGAAGTCGGTGTTCCTGCTGAGCGGCGTCGACGTACTCGCGAACGGCCGGCAGACGCTGGCGGTTCTCGGTGACTCGATCACCGAAGGAGTAGGAACCCCGGACGACGCCAACCTCCGCTGGCCGGATCAGTACGCCGCGCGGTTCCGGCATCGACCCGCTGTCGCCAACCTCGGGATGAGTGGGAACCGCCTGCTGCTGGACGACGCCCGCTTCGGCCCAAGCGGTCAAGCACGCTTCGACCGCGACGTCCTCGCACTACCAGGACTCCAAGCGGTACTGGTCTTCCTCGGCATCAACGACATCCAGCAACCACCGAGCCAGACCGACCCCGCGCGACTCCTGGCCGGCTACGAACAGCTCGCTCGCCGAGCCCGCGACCACAACCTGAACGTGCTCGGGGCAACCATCGGCCCCTTCAAGGGCTGGATCCGTTACACCGAACCGCTCGACCAGATCCGCCACCAGGTCAACGACGTACTCCGATCCGGCCCCATCTTCGACCGCATCGTCGACGTCGACGCCGTACTGCGTGATCCGGCCGACCCCGCGCAGTTGCGACCGGCCTTCAACAGCGGCGACGGCCTGCACCCGAACGCCGCCGGAGCCAAGGCGATCGCCTTATCCGTTTGAGAGGACTCACATGCCAGACCTCACCCTCCGCCGCCGGACTGTGCTCGGTGGCATGCTCGGCTCGGCCGCGCTGCTGACCGTGCCGACCCCGTCCTGGGCCGACGACTCGACCGACGAGCTCCGCCGCCGTTGGCAAGTGCGGCTCACCGGCGGTCCAACCGTCGATCCAGCCGACCCCGACCTTGCCGTCGCGATCGCGCGGATCGACAAACTCGCCCGCTCCGCCCTGACCACCCTCGACCGCTCCGCGACCCGTACGGCGCTCTGGCCGGATCTCGCGAGTACGACGCTGTCGAACCACGTCGCGTCGAACTTCCGCCGGATCGAGCAGATCGCGGTCGCCTGGGCCACGAACGGCTCGGCGTACCAGGGCAACGCGAGCGTCGCCAGGGACATCCTCGGCGCGCTCGACTGGATGCACGCCAACCGCTACAGCCCGAGCCTGCCGCGGTACGACAACGACTACGACTGGGAGATCGGCGCCGCCTCGGCGTTCGCGGACACTCTTGTCCTCCTGTACGACGTGATCCCCGCCGACCTGCGGACGACGTACACGACCGCGATCGACCACTACACTCCGGACCCGAACCTCTGGCGTGCCGATCGGCAGATCGCAACCGGCGCGAACCGCGTCTGGATCGCCACCGTGGTCGCGATCCGCGCGGTCCTCGACGGCGACACCGCTGCACTCGTGCGCGTCCGGGACGCGATCAGCGATGTGGAAGGCGGCGGTGCGAACAGCGTGCTCGCGTTCAACGACGCCCCCGGCCGGATCGACGGCACCGGCGAAGGATTCTCCAGCGACGGCTCGTTCCTCCAGCACTACAAGCACCCGTACAACGGCGGCTACGGCAAGGAGCTGCTCGGCACACTGTCGTCCCTGCTCTACCTGCTCGGCGGTACGCCGTGGACCGTCACCGATCCTGACCTCGACAACATCTACCGCTGGATCGACGACGCGTTCGACCCGTTGATGGTGCGCGGTGACCTGATGGGCTCGGTCTGCGGTCGCGAGATCGCCCGTCCCAGCAAGCAGAACCACGCGCCGTCCCAGACGATCATCGAAGGCACCCTCCGGCTGATCCCGGCCGCGCCGGCCGACCGGGCAGCGCGACTCACCGGGCTGGTCAAGCAGTGGATCACCGAGGACACGTTCCGCGATTTCCTGACCGTCACCGACCCGGCCTCGCTGGTGGCGGCCCGGGCCGTCCTCGCGTCGACCACGGCGGCTCGTGGGGCGCTCGTCGTCCACAAGCAGTACCCGCTGATGGACAAGGTGGCGCACCACCGCCCGGCGTTCACCGTCGGGCTGAGCGCGTACTCGTCCCGGATCTACAACTACGAGTCGATCCAGAACGAGAACCTGCACGGCTGGCACCTGTCCGACGGGATGGTGCTCGTGTACGACGACGACCTCGGCCACTACTCGGGCGACTACTGGCCGACGGTCGACCCCTATCGGTTGCCGGGGACAACGGTCGACACCCGGCGGCTGACCGACTCGTACGGCTTCCGCACCACGAGCGAGGCCGACTGGGTCGGCGGTGCGGCGATCCCCGGCCGGACGATCGGTGCCTACGGCATGGATCTCCGAAGCTACGGGACGAACCTGAAGGCCCTGAAGAGCTGGTTCCTGATCGACGACGCCGTGGTCTGTCTCGGCTCCGGCATCACCGGCGACGGCGCGGTCGAGACCATCGTCGAGAACCGCAAGCTGCGCGTCGGCGACGAGACGTTCACTGCCGCACCGGGGTGGTGTCACCTGGCCGGCACGGGCGGCTACATCTTCCCCGACCGAACGCCGATCCGGACGCTGCGCGAGAACCGTACGGCGACCTGGCGCGAGATCAACCTCAAGTACGGCACCGACGTTCCGGTCACCCGCCCGTACCACACCGTCTGGATCGACCACGGCACCACGCCCGTTGCCCAGGGCTACTACTACGTGCAGTTGCCGACGGCTACCTTGGCTGAGACCAAGACGTACGCGGGCAAGCTGCCGGTCCAGAAGCTCCGCGCCGACGCCACCGCCCACGCCATCCGCCTGCGCAACGTCCTTGCGGCCAACTTCTGGACCGCGGGCACGGTCGCCGAGCTGACCGTCGACGGTCCCGCCTCCGTGGTCGTCGCGGCCGGGACGATCGCGATCTCGGACCCGACGCAAACCCGTTCGTCGGTCACCGTCGACCTCAGCAAGCCCGGCCTTCGCCTGGTGAGCGCCGACGACGGGGTACAGGTCAGTCGCCACGCTTCCGGCTGGCGCCTGGTAGCCGACACCTCGAACCTCCATGGCGCCAGCCTGACCGCGACCTTCCACTGAGGAGCCCCTTCATGCTCGTTGACATGCCTCTCGACCGGTTGCGCGAGTACCGGCCCGAACCCGAGGAGCCCGCGGACTTCGACGCGTTCTGGAAGCAGACGCTCGACGACGCGGCCGCCCACCCGA
The DNA here is from genome assembly GCF_040638415.1 of Kribbella sp. NPDC026596. Classification (NCBI taxonomy): domain Bacteria; kingdom Bacillati; phylum Actinomycetota; class Actinomycetes; order Propionibacteriales; family Kribbellaceae; genus Kribbella; species Kribbella sp. NPDC026596. Next base: position 25,762 of record NZ_JBEZYF010000085.1, read on the forward strand.
TCGACGCCCGGTTCGAGCCGTACGCCGCGCAGCTCGCGACCGTGGACGTGCAGGACGTGACGTTCCGCGGATGGAACGGTCAGCCGGTGAAGGCCTGGCTGCTCCTGCCACGCCATCGCAGCGGCCCGCTACCCGCGGTCGTCCAGTACATCGGCTACAACGGCGGTCGCGGCATCCCGTACGAGTGGCTGACCTGGAGCGCGGCCGGCTACGCCCACCTGGTGATGGACAACCGCGGCCAAGGCGGTGGCGGCAAGACAGTCGCGGACACCCCGGACGTCGCGCCGGACGGCCACGGCTCGTCGTCACCCGGCTTCCTCACCCGCGGCATCGAGGACCCCCAGAAGCACTACTACCGGCGGCTGATCACCGACGCGGTGCGTGCCGTCGACGCGGTCAAGAGCAGCCCGGACGTCGACAGTGACCACGTCGCCGTCCTCGGTGGCAGCCAGGGTGGTGGGCTCGCGCTCGCGGTCGCCGGGTTGCGTGACGACCTGTCCGCCGCGATCGCCGACGTTCCGTTCCTGTGTCACTACCGGCGCGCGTCGCAGATCACCGACAACGGCCCGTACGCCGAGATCGCGCGCTGGCTGAAGGGGCACCGTTTCGCCGTCCAGACCGCGATCGGCACCCTGTCGTACTTCGATGCGGTGAACTTCGCGGCCCGCGCGGTCTGTCCGGCGTGGTTCTCGGTCGCGCTGATGGACAACGTCTGCCCGCCGTCCACGGTCTTCGCGGCGTACCACCGATACGGCGGTCCCGCGCAACTGGAGGTGTTCACCTACAACGGGCACGAGGGCGGCGCGGAGTACGACCTGCCGCGCAAGCTCAGTGCGCTCGCCTCCGCTTTCGGCGCCGCCTGACAAGTCCCCACAGGATCAAGGCCGGCAGCCAGAGCACCAGTAGCCACGGGAGCCGCCACCAGCCGGAGCCGCCGTTGAGCTCTGGCTGGTCGGCGGCCACGAGCGGTCGTGCGGACGCGGACCAAGCCAGGAACGCGTCCCCGATCGGCACCGCGCCGAACAGGTATCGCTTCGTCTTCAGGCCGGTGAGCGGCAGCCCGAGCAGCTCGCCTTCCCGGGACAGCCGGTCGGCCACCGGATCGTGCTGGACGCGCGCCGCGCCCAGCGTCACCACAGTCGCGGACAAGCTCATCCCGAGGATCAGCGGTCCGGAGTCCACATCACCCTGGCCGGTCGAGCCTTTCGGATACTCCCGTACGCCAATCCCGTTGACGAACCGGTCCTTGAAGATCTCGTACTGCGCCCGCGCGAAGGCCGGATCGATGTCGACCAGGAAGCGCTGGATCATGCCCTGCGACGACGCCCGTGCCCCGACCAGCGCCGGCGTCACCTGGTGCGGGAGCAACCCGGTCGCCGGATCCAGCCTGGTCTTCGCCGCCGCCAGCCAGTTCGTCGCGATCTGGCCGAACCGCGGTGCCACCAGGTCGTCGTACAGGCGCAGGGAAGCGATCGCGACGACCGAGTCGACTGGCCAGGCCTGACCCGGGTACGAGTCCAAGAACGGGGTCCGCGCGGTCCGGAACGCGGTCGCGATCTCGACCGACTTGCTGGTGAACTCGTCGATCTCGGCCGCGTCGGAGTGCTTGAGCGCGATCAGTCCGCCGCGCAGCCAGTTCGTCCAGCCCGCATGGAAGACGCCGTACCGCGGTTTCAGCGAGGCGTCGAATGGCGCGGTGCCGTCCGCGGACTGCAGCCGGTCGAGAGACCAGCGGGCCTCGGCGGCCGCATCGGCGGAGCGGGCCGGGTCGGTGAGCCCGACCTGCACCCACGTCAGTCCGTAGAGCGCGTTGAGGAAGAAGTACCCCTCCGGGAACTGCTTCTGAGCGGCGTGGTCCGCGCCGCCCTCGATCTCGGCGCGCAGGAACGCCAACTGCTTGACCACGCCACGGGTGGGATCGGTCCGGGGAAGGACCAGGCGCGCGGTGCCCACCCCCGCCACGATGGTGGCGATCACCGCTACGCCGATCACGAACTTGCGCAGCACCCGAAGCAACCTAGCGGGACTGGGCAACGAATGGCAGTCGTACGGGCGACTATCCGATGACTCAGGTGCCGAGCGTCGACTCGCGGGTCACCAGGCGGGTCGGAAGTTCCATCAGCCCGGGGTGCGCCGAGCCGGCGATGCTGTCGAGCAGGAGATTCGCCGTACGGCGACCGAGTTCCTCGAGCTCCAGGTCGACAGTGGTCAGCGGCGGCCGGCTGGCCAGCGCCATCACCGACCAGTTGTCGTACCCGGTGACGGCGATGTCGTCGGGGACAGCGCGGCCCAGCTCACGGAGGCGATCGCAGACACCACGCGCGATCTGGTCGCTGCCGCAGGAGATGGCGTCGAGATCAGGCGTCGTACGCAGTAGGACGTCGACCGCATGCCGTCCCCACCGCTCCGTCCACTCGCCGTGCATCGGCTCGCCGACCATCGCGTCGCCGGCAGTCTCGACGGTCGCCGTGGCGCGGTCCCGCGCACTCTGATGGCTCGCGGGGCCGGTGACGTGCGCAATCCGTTGCCGGCCGAGCGAGAGCAGGTGCCGGACGGTCGACCCCGCTCCGCCGTGATCGTCCACGACCACCGAGGTATCGGCCGGATCGGTCGACGGGCTGAAGGCGTAGACCGCCGGAATCGGTACGTCGATCGGCGCGCGAGGCTCGGTCCGCCGACCGGTGACGATGATCCCGTCGACCCGCCGCGACACCAGCGACCGAAGATAGTGCTGCTCGCGCAGCGGATCGTCCCGGGTGTCGCAGAGCACCAGCGCCATCTCGCCCGCACTCAACGCGTCCTCCGCGCCGAGCATGATCGGAATGCTGAACCGGCCGGAGCTGTCGGTGGTGATCAGCCCGACCGTGAAGCTGCGCCCGGACGACAACGCCCGGCCCCGGCTGTCCGGGGTGAACCCGAGCTGCTCGGCGGCACGGCGTACCCGCTCTCTGGTCTCCTCGCGAAGCTGACCGGTGTCGTTCAACGCCTTCGACGCCGTACTCGTGGAAACGCCCGCCAACGCGGCCACGTCGGTGATCCGGGGCAGCGAAGGTCCGCGTGACGCCATCCGGCAACTCCTTTCCGAACTTTCCGGAAACAGTACAGCACGGGTCCCGGCGTGTCCGGATCTCGCCAGGTCCCAGGGGTTGACCAGGCCGTTGACCGTCTCTACCTTCGTCAAGGAAAACGTGTTCTGGATTTTCCGCAGCCTTCCCCCAGGAGTCACGCCCTATGAGCGCTACCCCGGAAGCAGTCACCACCTCCCGCAGCCCGGCCGCCACGGCCGCCGGCCGCCGGCAACCCTTAGGACTCGGCCAGGCGAAGATCACCGGCGGCTTCTGGGCGCCGCGCCAGCTCCGCAACGGCGAGAGCGCGATCCCCAGCGGTCAGGACCAGCTGGAGTCGGCCGGCAACCTGCAGAACCTGCGACTCGCGGCCGGCATCGGCGACGGCGAGGCGATCGGTCCGGTGTTCGCCGACTCCGATGTCTACAAGTGGCTCGAGGCCGCCGCCTGGGAGTACGGGCGCAACCCGAGCGACGACCTGCTCAAGCGCATCCGCGAACTCACCGCGGTCGTCGCCGCCGCGCAGCGCGAGGACGGCTACCTCGACTCGGTCGTCCAGCTCCGGTACGGCGACGAGGGCCGCTACCAGCAACTCGTCTGGAGCCACGAGCACTACTGCGCCGGCCACCTGATCCAGGCCGCGGTCGCGCAGGTCCGCTGTACCGGCGACCGAGCGCTGCTCGACGTCGCGATCAAGCTCGCCGACCACCTGGTCGCAACGTTCGGTGAAGGCGATGGCAAGACCGTCGACGTGGACGGCCACCCGGTGATCGAGATGGCCCTGGTCGAGTTGTATCGAGAAACCGGTACGACGGCCTACCTCGACCAGGCCAAGTGGTTCGTCGAGGCGCGCGGCCACGGGATCATCAAGAACCACGGCCACGAACCGGCGTACTTCTCCGACCGTGTCCCGGTCCGCGAGGCGACCTCGGTCGAAGGCCACGCGGTCCGCGCCGTCTACCTCGCCGCCGGTGCGACCGACGTTGCCCTCGAAACCGGTGACACCGACCTGCTCGACGCGCTGAAGCGGCAGTTCGAGCACATGTGGTCGACGAAGACCTATGTCACCGGCGGTCTGGGTGCGCGCTGGGAGGGCGAGGCGTTCGGCGACGAGCACGAGCTGCCCGCGGACCGTGCGTACGCCGAGACCTGCGCGGCGATCGGCGGGATCCAGTGGGCCTGGCGGATGCTCCTCGCGACTGGTGACGCGTTCTACGCGGATGCGATCGAGCGGATGCTCTACAACGGCTTCCTCGCCGGCGTCTCGCTGAAGGGGACCGAGTACTTCTACGTCAACCCGCTGCAGCTGCGCGGGGCCGCGCACGCGGACAACGGCCGCAGTCCGGCACATGGCCGGCGCGGGTGGTTCGACTGCGCCTGCTGCCCACCGAACATCATGCGCACCCTAGCCAGCCTCGACGCCTACCTCGCCACCACGAACGACGGTGTGGTGCAGATCCACCAGTACGCAGCTGGAGTTCTTCAGACCGACAAGGGTGAATTGAGCATCGAGACCAACTACCCATGGGATGGCGCGGTCCGAATCACTTCTCCTGTCGCAGTTGAGCTCAGGATCCCGGCCTGGGCGGACGGCGCCACCGTGAACGGCGAGCCGGTGGCGGCGGGCACCTATGCCCGGGTAGAGGTCGCCGAGATCGATCTGCAGTTGCCGATGACGACCCGCGTGGTCGGCGCCGATCCTCGCGTCGACGCCGTACGGGGTTGTCTCGCGCTGGAACGCGGCCCGCTCGTCTACGCGGTCGAGCAGGCCGACCAGCAGACGAACGTCGACGATCTGCACCTGTTGCCTGAGGCGCCAGTTGCTGCGACGCACGATGACGAGCTGCTGGACGGTGTGACTGTGCTTCGCGCCCGTGGGCTGGCCGGGACCGGTCACCGCGACGGCTGGCCGTTTACCTCGTCGGCCAAGGACGGAGCCGGTGACGAGGTGGACGTGGTCGCGGTGCCGTACTACGCCTGGGCCAACCGCGAGATCGGCGCCATGCGCGTCTGGTTACCCAGGGCCTGAGCATGCTCACCCGGCGGAAGTTCCTCGGTGCGTCGGCCGCGGCAGTCGCTGCCGGCGCCGTACCGGGCTGTAGCTCAGTCCTGCCCGAACCCGACGTCCAGGCAGCTGGGTTCGGGCAGGAAGCCACCGGCACCGTGCAGGTGTGGTGCCGGGCGGCGACGCAGACCGGCCTGACCGACTTGGTGAAGAAGTTCAACGCGTCCCAGGGTCGGCTCACCGTCGAGCTGACGCCGGTCCTGGACGCCCAGTACGTGACCAAGCTGGCGACCGCGATCCGCGGCCGGAGTGTGCCGGACCTGGTCGACATCGACGACATCAACTCGATGCTGTTCATCTACCGCGACGCGTTCACCGACCTCACCGAACCCCTGCAGGGACTGGACTTCCGGGACAAACTCAGTCCCGGTCACCTGCGGCTGGCGACGAAGGACGAGCGTGTGTACGGCGTTCCGTACCTCGCCGACAACTCGATGTTTTGGTTCAACACCGAGCTGTGCGACCGGGCGGACGTCGACCTGGACGAGGCGATCAAGTCCTTCGACAACCTGCTCGACGCGGCCAAGAAGCTGCGGAAGCTGGGCGACGACATCTACGCGTGGAGCTTCCCGGCCAACAGTCCGGGTGCGCTCGGGTTCGTCGTACAGCCGATGATCTGGGCAGCCGACACCGACCTGATCCAAGGCGCGATCGGTCAGCAGTCCGGCCACATCGTCGGGAACGACGTGGTCCAGCGGATGCTCGAGCTGCACCGGCAGCTCTGGGTCGACGGGCTGGTGCCCCGGGCGAACTTCTCCGACGACGCGTCCCGATGGGGGAGCGACTTCCGGGCCGGCAAGATCGGCATCTTCCCGTCCAACTACAGCGTGGTGGTGTCCGCCTCCGACGACAAGTTCCACCAGAAGGTCGCCCCCCGGTTGCTGTCCGGGCCGGACGGTGGCGCGGCGTTCTTCGACGGCGGCGACAACATGTGCATCCCGCGCGGCGCTCGTAATGCCTCTGGGGCTTGGGAATTCGTCCGCTTCGCGCTCGACCTGCCGCAGCAGGTCGACCTGCCGGCGGGCGGTTACACGCCGGTGCGGTCGGACGCGCGGACCGCGGAGTTCGCGAAGAAGTTCCCGCTCGCGACGCTGCCGTTGGAGCGCATCCAGGAGGGGTACGCGCCGACCACGCTGTCCTACAACCTGCTCTACAACCAGCCGGACGGGCCGTGGCTGCAGATGTTCCGCCGGGCCGTCTTCGACGGCGAGCTGGAGGCTGCGATGAAGGAAGCACAGCAGAACTACGACCGGATCCTGAAGCAGGGGCAAGCATGAGTACCGCGGTCAGAGGTGCTCGCCGGTTGGATCCGGGTTCGCGCAGGGCAGCGGTCGCCGGGCGACGGGCCGGACGAGGCTCACTCACGCATCCGGCGCGGACCGGGCTGCTTCTGGTGACTCCCGCCGTACTGTTCGTCGGGGTCTTCGTGCTGGTGCCACTGGCCTTCGCCCTGGTGATCTCGCTGACCAACTGGCCGCTGATCGGGACGGTCAAGTTCAGTGGGCTGAAGAACTACGGCGCGATCGTCTCCGACGCCGCGTTCGCGAAGTCGGTGCTCTACACCATCCTCTACACGGTCATCGTGACCGGGCCGATCCTGGTGCTCGGCTACGCCTTGGCAGTTCTGGTACGACGCAAGCGCCGCGGCTCGACGTTGTTGCGCACAGTCTTCTTCCTGCCGTTCGTCGTCGGGCTGTCCACCCTCAGCTTCGTCACGGTGCTGGAGGCTCAGCCCGACAGCGGTGCGATCAACATCATCCTGCGCAAACTCGGCATCACCGACGGTACGACGGCCTGGCTGGTGAGCGGGCCGCTCGCGACCGGACTGATCTGCGTGCTGGTGATCTGGGGTGTCAGCGGGCTGACCATGATGCTGCTGATGGCCGGCATGCAGGCGATCCCGCGCGAGTACTACGAGTCCGCCGACCTGGACGGCGCGGGCTGGTGGAAGCAGGAGTTGGAGATCACCATCCCGATCCTGCGGCGCACGATCGCGATGGCGGTGATCATCTCGGTGATCGGCTCGCTGCTCGCGTTCACGCAGTTCTACATCTTGACCCGCGGCGGTCCGGGCACGGACACCACCACGGTCGTGCAGTACATCTACAACCGCGCCTTCGTTCAGCTGCAGCTCGGTGCCGCGACCGCGCTGTCGATCGTGCTGGTGATCGTGGTCGGGCTCGTCACCGCGGCCCAGTTCTGGCTGCTCCGGGAGAGGGACTGACTCACGATGAGACTGAAGAACACGCTGTACGTCGTCGGCGGTGGCGGCGCCTTCCTCGTCTTCGCCGTACCGTTGCTGTGGGCACTCTTCCGCTCGGTGCAGCCGAACGACGTGATCGTCGCGGCACCGAACGCATCGACCTTCTTCCACCTGACCTGGGACAACTTCCGCACGCTGATCGAGGGACCGGGCCACCTGATCCGGGCTGTCGGCAACAGTCTGATCGTTGCCCTGAGCACCGCGGCGCTGACCGCCGTACTCGCGACCTTCGCCGGCTACGGGTTCGCGCGCTTCCGGTTCCGGAGTGCGCCGCTGCTCTTCGCGCTCGTGGTGGTGTCGATGATGATCCCGTTCCAGGCGATCCTGACCCCGCTCTACCTGGAGATGAACACGCTGCGGCTGACCGACAGCCTGTTCGGCCTGGTGCTCTTCTACACCACCGTCAACCTGCCGTTCGGCGTCTTCGTGATGCGAAACTCCTTCGCCTCGGTCCCCGTCGAACTAGAAGACTCCGCTCACGTCGACGGTTGCGGCACCCTCCGCATGATCGGCTCGGTCCTGCGTCCGCTGGTCACCCCCGGCGCAGCCACCGTAGCCCTCTACGCCTTCCTCGCCGCCTGGACCGAATTCCTCGGCGCCCTCACCTTCCTCACCAAAGACGAGCTCTACACCCTCCCCGTAGCCCTCGTAAACGTCCAAGCCGGCGCCTACGGCGAGGTCAACTTCGGATCCCTAGTCGCAGGCTCAGTCATCGCCATGATCCCCTGCGTAGTCCTCTACATAGCCCTCCAACGCTTCTACGTAACCGGCCTAGCCTCCGGAGCCGTCAAAGGCTGACCCCCACCCCGCCGCCTCGGGCAAACCCTCCAACTCAGGGGTTATCCCCCCAGCTGGAGGGTTGCCCACTGAGAATCTGAGGGGGCAACCCTCCATCTCAGGGGGCAACACCTCAGTTGGAGGGTTGCTTGTTGAGAATCGGAGGGGTGGCCTGCGGCGGCGTCGCTCGGGTGACCACGCCCAGCGTGACCACGGTGCTGTCGGCTGAGGGCGGCAGCCCGCGCAGGCGGGCTGTAGCCCGCACGGAAAGTCGGGTGGGTGGGAGCGGCTGCGTAGCACGCGACGTAGGAGCGCGCGGAGCCGGTCGCGCGGGAGAGTCCTTACAGGCTGGGGCGGATTTCGTGTTCGGGGTGGGCGGCGGCGTGGGCGTCGGCTACCTCGCGGCAGAGGGCCATTAGTTCGGTCTCGTTCTTTACCTGCTGGCGGGCCTCGGGGCCTAGCTCGATGATGTGGTCGCGGGCGCGGAGGAGGCGCTGGAAGATGCGTTCGCGTTCGCCCTGGTCTTCGGTGTACTCGGCGTCCAGGTAGGCGGTCGCGTCGCGGCGGATGTGGGCCATTGCGGTCTGCGTGCGCCCGCGCGTACTGAACAGGGACGCGAAGATCGTGATCAGGAGGACGACGAGGATGACGACCAACGACAGGCCGGTGCTGATCTCGATGACCTCGACGTGCTCGCCGTCGTTCACGAACGGCAGGTTGTTCTCGTGCAGGGCGTGCAGGATCAGCTTGGCGCCGATGAACATCAGGATCGCGGCCAGTCCGAAGGACAGGTAGATCAGCCGGTCCAGCAGGCCGTCGAGCAGGAAGTACAGCTGGCGCAGGCCGAGCAGGCTGAACGCGGTCGCGGTGAACACGACGAACACGTTCTGGGTCAGGCCGAAGATGGCCGGGATCGAGTCCAGCGCGAACATCAGGTCGGTGCCGCCGATCGCGACCATCACCAGCAGCATCGGCGTCATCATCCGGCGCCCGTCGACCATGGTGGTCAGCCGGTCGCCGTCGTACTCCTCGCTGGTGCGGAACAGCCGCCGACTCAGCCGGACCACGATGTTCTGCGCAGAGTGGGACTCCTCGGTCTCGGGCTTGAGCATGTTGCCGGCGGTCAGCAGCAGCGCGATCCCGAACAGGTAGAACACCCAGGAGAACGTGTTCAGCAGCGCGGAGCCGACGAAGATGAACGCGGCCCGGGCGATCAGCGAGACCACGATGCCGACCAGCAGGACCTTCTGCTGGTTCTCCCGCGGCACCCGGAAGCTGGTCATGATGATCAGGAACACGAACAGGTTGTCGACCGACAGCGCCTTCTCGGTGATGTAGCCGGCGAAGTACTCCGAGCCCATCGCCGTACCGCCGAGAACGAGGGTGCCGAGTCCGAACAGTACGGCGATCCCGACGTACACCGAGGACCAGATCGCGGCCTCCCGCAGCGTCGGGACGTGCGCGGACCGGACATGGAAGAAGTAGTCGAACAGCAACAACCCGACGATCCCGAGCAGCGTCAGGATCCAGACCAAGGGGGACACGGTCATGGGGCCTCCCGGCCTGGACTGAGGAGCGGAGGGAGCGAAGCGACTGCAGCGACGAGGGAAGGCCGGGAGCTCAAGCCCCATGACCCGCCGCGCCGGAGGCGCGGCATCAATACCGCCATAGGGGCA
>NZ_JBEZYF010000086.1:0-34901 GCF_040638415.1 Kribbella sp. NPDC026596
GATGGTACTGCGACCGGGAGGTCGTGGGAGAGTAGGACGCCGCCGGACATTCACACTGTTAAGGGCCACCCCACAAGGGGTGGCCCTTAACATTTCTACCGATGATTCTCCCCAAGCATCTGCTTGCGGGTGGGAGTGTAGGACCACCACGGGCGGGCAGGGTTGCCGTTGGCTTGGTCCACGGCGGACATGATCGTGTCGAGGAGGCACGGATCGTGGCGGCGTCCGTCGACCGTGCAGATGTTGTCGTAGATGTCGACCGGGTCCCGACCGGCCAGCTGGTGGACTTCGGTGATGCCGGCGCGCTGCAGGTAGCCGGCTACTGCCCGGCCGACGTTCATGAGAGTCGTCAGATCTGAGGCTTTCGTGCTGTCTCGAGTAGTTGGCATCTGTCGATCGTCACCCGCGCTGGGTCCGGTGTCTTGAAGGTTTCGGACACCCATCACGTTGATCAGGTCCAGACCAGACTCAGTAGGTCTGGTAGTAGATGAGTTCGCCTGATTCACCAGAGGCGGCGCCCTGGCTCGGGATGAACAGCGTGACCAGGATGGCCGGCTGCCCGTTCGGTGCTCGGAGAGCAGTCACGGTCGGATTCGCGAAGGCCGTGCTGCCGCCGTCGGTGTGGATGGTGGTTCGGTCGGCATTGCCGGTTTGATAGTCGTACACGAATGTGCGCCAGGAGCCGAAGTCACCTTTGGTGTACTGGCCCTCGATCAGACCGAAGCTGTAACCGCGGAAGACAGCCTGGTCGCGGTCGCCGATGTTGCCGCCGACGCCCCAGTACAGGAGGGCGTTGTCGTAGTTCGGCTGGGCCGCCGTACTCCAGGAGTTGAAGTTGGTCAGGCGTCCGCGTTGCTGCCTGTCGCGGTCGCAGTTCCACCAGTAGTGCCCACCGATGTCGATCGTCGAGTGGTCGATATCGGGAGAGAGGGTGATCCCGTAGATGTTCGGCGTACCCTCGGCGCAGGACGACACCTGACGGGGAGCGTCGAAGGACCGCGTCACCTGGCCGGCCAGCAGGGCGGTGCGGCCGGCGAAGTAGCGGAAGGCGAGGTGATTGTTTCCACCTCCGGGCTGCTCCTGCTCCCAGGCGAGCACGAAGCCGCCGTTGGACGCTTGCGCGATCGTCGGCTGCGATGCCGGTCCAGTGTTGCTGCCGGCCAGCTCGCGAACCCAGTGCCAGTTCAGCAGGTCGGTCGAGGTGGCGAGGTTGACCCGGAAGTGGCCGTCTGCCGCCAGATGGTGCGAGACGGCGAGGTAGCCGCCGGTCGTGTCCTGAATGATCTTGACTGTGTCCATCACGTGACCGGCATCGTCCTGCACTGCGTAGCGCTTGCCGGTCGCACCGCTCACGTTCTCCACGATTGATCGAAGCTCGGCGCGAGCCGGATCCGACGGCGGGGCGTCTGCGGCTGCAGGTGCTGAGACAGTGGTCAGAAGCAGTGCTGAGCTGGTCAGGAGTCTGATGAGCATGGCGGTCCTCCGTGGGGCGGGGTGTGTAGGACGCTTGCCCGCCGCGGAAGCCCGGGAAACCCGTTGCCGTTATCAACGGCCGGGTGCGTAGGGTCTGGGCATGGAGCGTGCGGTGATGGTGCTGATCGTGGGGTTGCCGGGAGCCGGGAAGACGACGTTGGCGCGTCAGTTGGAGGGCGAGCGAGCGGCGCTGCGGTTCACGCCGGATGAGTGGATGGAGGCGTTGCTCGGGGTGAGTGAGGACAACGGGCGGCGCTGGGTGCTGGAGTCACAGCTGTTCTGGGGGCTCGCCGCCCGGGCGTTGACGCTGGGTGTCAGCGTGATCCTGGATTATGGGTGCTGGTCCGAGACTGAGCGGGACCTATTCCGGGAGCGGGCCCACGAACTCGGTGCGGACGCGGAGATCGTCGTACTGGATCTGCCGTTGGATGTGCTGTGGAAAAGGCTCGAGGCTCGTAATGCGGCGTTGCCCGCCGGGACGTTTGCGATCAGTCGGCAGGAGTTGGAGGAGTTCGCCGCCATGTTCGAGGTGCCGAGTGCCGCGGAAGTAGTGCGGTGGGATCGCCAGACCGTGGTGACGAGCTAAGCCTCGGGGGCGATGCCGACGAGGGCGGCGGCGGCGCAGATGTGGACCGGGGTGAGGTCGGCCGGGGCTACCGGGGCCTGGAGCAAGGTGCCGCGCTCGAACGGCGTCAGTCCGATATCGATGCCGTGGGCACCGGCCACGAGACCGCGTACGTACGTCAGCCAGCCCATCATCGGGATACCGCGACGGAAGACGCCGGCCGCAGCCGCGAGTTCGGTGTCGGCGATGCTGGCCCACTCGGGCTCCCAGATCGTCACGACCGCGCGCAGCACCTGCGCGAACCGCTCGGACTGGGCGAGTGCATCCTCGTCGCTCCAGTGCAGCGTGAGCTGGTCGGAGACCGTGGTGAGCGTGCCGCCCATCGAGAGGTCGAACAGCCACGGCAACTCGCCGGTGCTCTGCAGATGCAGTCGAGTCGTGCTGGAGCCGTTCGCCAGGACCTTGGTGGTTGCCTCGACCATCTCCTGGAGCGGGCTGGAGCCGTCGGCCTCGAGGACGTGATAGCCCAAGCGCTCGTCCTGAGTCCAGTTGTGTACGTCGGGGAACGCGACAGCGACCGCGGTCAGGGTGCGGCCCACGCGGAGCGCGCGGTGTTCGACGGACTCGTCACGATGGGTCCACTGGGCGCGGAGCAGCCACGATGCCATTCACGCCCTCCGATCGTGAGACGACCAGACCCGAACTGGAGACGGTACGCCGGTAGTCGATCGCTTGACCAGAGCTCCGCGTACTCGGTGTGAGCGGGCGGCACGGATCTCTGGAGCGGTCACCGGTCCAGTCTGAGGCACCCCTGGGTCGGTGGTCTGCACCGGGGTCCGATTTAGGTAACCACCCGGCCAAAGTCTGGACAACTGTCAAGGAGTGAGGGTGGGGGGGGGCTAGCTCGAGTGTCGGGGTCTTGCCGCGGTAGGAGCTCAGCCAGTCCCGGAGCAGCTCGACCCGGCCGGCGTACTCTTCGTTGCCCTTGACGACGGGTGCCTGGTTGTACGCCATGGTGTCGGAGCTCCGGCGTAGCTTGACGTACAGCCGCGAAGACGCCAGCGCATAGCGCTCCATGTCGTCCTGCAGGGCGCCGATGACGGTGATGTTCCGGTCGCGGCCGATCTGCTCGAACAACGCCACGGCCTCGCGGCGGTGCTGGGAACCCAGGTTGCGTCCCAGCTCGTCGAGAATCAGCAGCAGTGGCCGGTCCGAACCACCCGCGAGCGCGGCGGCGCAGACCAGCTTGACCGCCTTCTCGTCCATCTGGGCCGTGTTGCCCTTCACGTTGAATGCGGAGAACGGCCCGCCCTCCGAACGCCGCCACTTCGGCGTGACCGTCCAGCGCCACGGCTTGTCCGGCTCGGCCGGCGGGTCGGGCTCGGGGAACTCGAGCTTCGCGCCATACCCGCCGTACTGCTGGTCGAGCCGGTCGAATTCCTGCGAGACCAGGCGGAGCCGCGCTTTGATGCCGTCGGCAAGCGACGCGCGGTGGGCGCGCGCGGTGCTCTCGGCCTCGTCCAGTCCTTCGCGGGCGCGTTCGAGTGCGGCGTTCCGTTCGGCGCGCTGGCTCGCGATCTGCTGTTGCTGCAGGCTGTCGAACGTCTCGTGCTGCGCGAGGTGACTGCTCAGGGTCCGATGCAGCGCCGGGACCAGGCCGACGCGGGCGCCGAGAGTACCGTTCGTCCAGCCGTCCGGACCGTTCAGGATCTCCCAGAGCTCGGTCGGGATCTCCTCCCGGGAGCGCGCGTTCGGGAAGCACCGGCGGATGACGTCGTCGAGCTGGGTGCAGGCCTGGTGGTTCCAGTCGGCCGTCGTACGGCGTTGTGCGTCGTCCGGCAGTCCGAGAATGAACTCCTCGGCCTCGGCAGGAGTCCCGCCCCAGGCCGTGGTCCTGCTCGTCAGGTCGAGCGACGTCTGCTCCTCCAGCAGCGTCAGCCGGCGCGCGGTCAGGTCGTCGAGGATCCGCTGATGGTCGCGACGGGTCGATTCGAGGTTCTTGAGCCGTTCGTCCCGGACGAGCTGCTGTCCGGCGGCGGCCTCGGCGGACTCCTTGGCGGCCTGCAGTTCCGGCGCGAGCGCATCACGGTCGGTCTCGTGGCGGTCGATCGTCTCGCGGAGGGCGAGGATCTGTTCCTGCACCGACTCGGCGTCGGCGAGTGCGCGGGCGGCGGCCGTACGGCGCTCTGCCTGGTCGACCCGGGATCGGGCCTGCTCGAGCGCCGCGGATGCGACGGCCCGGGCCTCGACCGCGGCTTCGACCCGGCGACGGGCTGCCTCGATCCGCGCGGTCCGGCCGGTCAGCGGCTCGTCGAACTGCCCGACTGCCACAACACCAGCGACGTCGTCGATGTTGTCCTTCGTCGCGCGTTCGCCGATGGTCGCGAAGAAGGCGTCCAGCGTGAATCGCTTGTCGGCGGACTTCGGCCCACCTCGCCGGCCCTTGCCCGAGGCACCCGGCCGATTCGCGAGCACCAGCAGGAATCCGGCGTACCCGGCATCGGCCAGCGCAGTCGATGCGACCGCTGCGTCACCGGCGTCGATGACGACGGCCTCGCGGTACGGCGCGAGCCGCGGCTCCCACTCGGCTCGGTCCGACGACGGCAGCTCGGTGATGTCGGTCAGCGCACCGCACTCGAGGCCTGCGTTCTCCAGGACCTGCTGCTGAGGTGCCGAGACGGTCTGGCCGCTCTCGGCCTCCCGCAGCTCCGCCGTCGCGTAGTCGACCCCGGACCGGGCCGCGTGATCCCGGCCGATGTGCTCCTCGAGAACAGCGCGAGCCTCGGTCTGCTCCTCGGCCGCGGCGGCCAGGTCACGTCCGTCTGCCGAACGCCCCGCGTCCAGCAGCCGGCGATGCTCCTGCCCGAGCCGCTCCAGCTGCTCCCGCACCGAGCGCTGCGCGAGGTCGAGCTCCCGGTCGCGTGCGTCCAGCTTGTCGCGCTCCTGCCGGGTCAGCTGAGCGTCCCGGAGCAGGACCTCTTCGTTGCCAAACGCATCGACCTCGGCGTCGACGGCTTCGCGCCGCGCCTCCTGCTCGGCCACCCGCTCATCCAGTACGGCGAGCTCCTGCCGGATCTCGTTGTTGCGTGCGTCGCCGTCGATCAGGTGCCGGGCGCCACGAGCCTGCCAGGACTCCTTCGCCGCGGCGAGCGCCTCCCGGGCGGCGGCGCGCTGCAGGATGCCGGCCTCGACCGTCGCCATCTCCTGCTCCCAGCGCTGCAAGTCGGCCGTCGCCTGCTTGGTCGCCTCGCGCTGGGTGTGCTCGGCGGAGCGGTGCGCCTGCTCCTGCTCGAGTTCGTGATCGAGGCCGGTGAGGGTCGCAATCGCGTTGAAGATCCGCGCCGGGCCGAGCTCGTTGAGCGGCTCGGCCAGGAGGTTGGCGGTCGGACTGGATCGGACCGAGGTCGACAAGAACGAGACACACCGGACCTGACCGCCGTACAGAACTGTGGACAGCTTGTTGGCGTGGAAGTCGGTGCGGCCGTTCGAGTGCGGCAGCGCGGCCCACAACGCGTCGGCGCCGGCGGCACGCTCCGCCTCGGTTGCGCCGTACGGGACGTGCAGGCCGTTCTTCCAGCGCAGGTCGATGTACGACGCCTTGCGGTTGATGCGGATCCAGACGGTGATCGCGGCCGCCTCGATTTCGGCGAGGTCGGTCAGGTCGGGGTCGGAGAAAACGCCGACGATGTACCCGCGGTCGACATTTGACCAGTTGCCTTCCTGGCCGGCCGCTTCGGCGGTGAACAGCAGTTCGGCGGCGCCGGGAGCACCGCTGGTCAGGCGCCACTGGTCGTCCGCGTGCAGGAGGCTGAGCGCTGCGATCCAGGACGACTTGCCGGCGCCGTTCGAGTCGGTCGGGCCTTGACCGGCGACCGTGACGAGGCCCTGGCCGACCATCGGGATCGGGTGCGTCGAGAGGCGCGACAGGTCGACGACCTGGACGCCGAGCAGCACCTTGGACCCGAGGATGTCGAACGGACCGTCCTCAACAGTGCTGCTCATACCGCTCCTTCTTCCGTGGTGCCGGCGTCCGTCATGCCTTCGTCTGTGCTGCCTTCAGCTGTGGTGCTTGGCGTGCCGTTCCGGGCTCGGATGGCCTCGGCTATTGGGCTCGCGGGGGCGGCGGCGAGGATCAGCTGGTCTTGCAAGCGGCGGCGGGCGGCCGGCGTGAGTCGCTGGAGTTGTGGGCCGGGGATGTAGCTCGGGCCGCCGGAGTGGTCGCCGGAGAGCTGGATCAGGCCGGCTGCACGGAGGCGCTGGAGTGCGAGGCGTCGTTCCTCGCCGCTGATCCTTGTTGTGCGCAATTCGTCGACAGTTGTCGGGCGGGCGGACTTCCAGCTGTCGCCGGTCAGGATCCCTTCGCTGCGGGGGATCGCGACCGAGTGGATCAGCACGAGGACCAGTACGGCGCGGTCGATGACGGACAGAGGTTGCCAGCCCTGCGTGGTCAGCGTGGCGGCGATGTCGTCGGCGTACCCGGAGGTCCAATGCGTGCCGTCGACGTGGACCAGAGTCCGGCCGATGAGCTTCAGCATCTTCTGGACATGTCGACGTAGCGTCACGTCGCGCAGGCCGGCCAGTTGCACCTCGGCGACGGGGTGGGCGGCGAACTGCACCGCGCTGAACGCAGCCAGCACCTCGTCCCGAGCCCGATCACTCAAGTCCTGCAACAGAGGATCGAACAACACATGCTGCTCAGTCATCCGACACCTCCGTACGCCGCTCGTCCGCGGAGCCGGCATCCGCGGCGGTGGAGGTGGGGATGCCAGCGTCCGTCGAATCGACCGCCGGGCTGGCGTCGGGTGGGAGGGGATCTGGGGGTGTTTCTGGAGTGGTGGGGGTGGTGAGGATGGCGGGGGGTGGGTCGGGGAGGTGGCGGCAGAGGTCTCGGAGGGTGGCTTCGTCGGCGGGGGTCCAGGTGATGACTCGGGGGCCAAGGCGGACCTCGCCGGACTTCTCGTTCCAGAGGAGCCAGTGCGTGGCGTGGAGGCGGCGGAGGCTACCGATGATCAGGGTCAGGTCGCTGGACTGCTCGGGGCGGCCGCGCATTCCGGCGTACACGGATCTGATCTGCGCGAGCGTGCCTGTGGAGCCTGGCCAGGCGGGTCCGCTGCGGTCGGTCCAGCAGCAGGCGACGCAGATCGCGAGTACGCGGGCGGTCTCGTTCGGTTGTTCGACGGCGACTGGGGGAGTGCCCAGCTCTTCGAGGACGGCGTGACCGGCGCCGGAGGGCAGGGTGGGCACGAGCCAGACCGTCGAGCCGTCCGGCGACACAGCCCGGGTCAGGCCTGCGACGGCGGGTGTGTCCGGTTCGACCTCGAGCGGGCCGGCGGACTGCACCTTCGCCCACCACAACGCGTGGTACAGCCGCCGCTCCACAGCCTCCGACCCCCGCCGCGGCTGCGTGTCCGGCATGCGTTGGTCCACGGCGTCCGCAGACGGGGTGCTCATGCAGTCACCCGGCGGAAGGTGCCCTCGGTTGCCCAGGGGGTGCCGGCCGTGGGGTCGATGCGCATTCCGTCGGACCAGACGAGCTCGTAGTCGAGTTCGTCGTGGAGGTGCGCCGCGGTCAGCTCAGCCAGCACGCGGCGTGCGGTGATCCAGTCGCCGGCGTCGTCGATGACCTCGACGATGTCCACCGACGTTCGTCCGGCCAGCACCCGCTCGGCTTCCGCGCGGAGTTCCTCCCGGTCCGTCGCGGCGGCCGACTCCGGTGCCTCGACGTCGCCGGTCGGGCGGGGTGGCGCCATCCGGGCCGTGCCGGTACGACGTCCTGTCTCGACGGCCTCCACCATCGTCTGCGGCGAGAAGTCCGGTGCGGCCGCGTCGAACAACAGCCCATCGAGCACCCCGGCCAGCACCTCCGGCTCACTGCTCCGGGTGAACGTCAGCCACGTCTCGATCGGCAGCAGCCCGAGTGCGCGCGTCGTACCCGCTGTCTCCACGAGGCGCCCAGCGGCGAGTTGCACGGCATCGGCGTACGCCGCCAGCGCCATCCGCAGCGAGGTACACGCACGGTGTAGCCCGGGCCACCGGTCCAGCACGATCCGGTGCACCTTCTCGGCCTGCTCGATCAGCCGCTCGTTACCCCAGGCGAGCTGCGCGTTCTCCCGCAGTTGGGCGGTCGTGCTGGTCGAGACCAGGATGGCGAGCTCGTTGCCGAGCAGCCGGAAGACCTTCGTCAGCCGCTGGATCGAGGCGAGCCCGTCGTCCTCGGTCGCGGTCGGATCGCTGACGCTGTGTGCCTCCAGGGTCAGCAGCTGGTGCAGCTCGGCCTGACCGCCCTGCACCGACATCCGGCGCAGGAACATCAGCATCACGTACGGCGCGAACGCGGCGCGGTGCCGCAGCTCGTTCGGCCGGTCGACGAGTTTGGTGATCGCGCCGTACTGCCGCAGTACGTCGAAGCGCCGCACGATCACGTCATGCGGATAGGCGCGGCACGCGAGCGTCGCCTGCTCGACCGTGAGCCCGTCGCTACCGGCCTCGGCGAACGCGTCCAGGATCGCCTGGTCGACGTCCAGCAGGTCGGGGTCGACGATCATCGCGCCGGCCTCGCGGGCGAGCACCGCGAACACCTGACGGTAGACGCGGAGGACAGCCGCCTCGGCCTCGGCGTCGAGCAATGTCGCGTCCATCCCCGTCCCTCCCGTGTGATAGCAGACGTGCCTACCAGAGCAATGGACTCTAACCACCCACACCGACAAGCCAAAACTCACCTGCCAGGTAGCTGTGGACAACTACAGAAGGACGGTCTGTGGAAAACCGGGTGACGTCTCCCACGCGCGTGCTTACCATC
This sequence comes from Kribbella sp. NPDC026596, assembly GCF_040638415.1. NCBI lineage: Bacteria > Bacillati > Actinomycetota > Actinomycetes > Propionibacteriales > Kribbellaceae > Kribbella > Kribbella sp. NPDC026596. Next base: position 8,838 of record NZ_JBEZYF010000086.1, read on the forward strand.
CGATACGTGAAGAGAATCCTTGGCTGATGCGGTCCAGGTAGACCGCGTCCGTACCACGGCGCCCTAGGTCAGACATGACCGTGGGCGTTCGCCACGCCGGCGTGGACCCACGACAGGGTCCCCGGCGCGCTTGCTGATTCTCTCCTGACGGAGCTCTGCACATGACCGTGCATGACGCGCGCCCCATCGGTGCGCAACACCCCCGTGTCCGCGACCTGCTCACTGTCCGCAAGGACGCGTCTCCCGGCCGGATCATGGTCGAAGGCAGCTGGGAACACGACCGCCTGCTCGCTACCGTGACCACGATCGACGCCTTTTTCTGGTGCCCCGAGGCCAGTACGACGAACGCCGTACACCGGATCGCCGAGCGCGCCGCCGGGGTGTACCGCATCTCGGAGAAGCTGCTCACCCGCCTGTCCCGCAAGACCCGTTCCGACGGACTGATCTCGATCGCCCGGCTGCCGGTGTGGACGCCGCAGACGTTCCGGTTCACCAACGAGTCCCTGGTCCTCGTCGCCGACGGCGTCGAGTACGCCGGGAATCTCGGCACCCTGATCCGCACCGCCGACGCGGCCAACGTCGACTGCCTCGTCCTCACCAGCAGACGCGCCCGGCCCAGCCACCCGGCCGTGTACTCCGCGAGTCGTGGAACCGTCCTGTCCACACCGGTCGTGGAGTTCGACGACATCGCCTCGGCGGCAACGTGGCTGCGCGGCCACCACTTCCGCGTGCACCTCGCGGATCCGGCGGCGACGGGCAGCTACCGGGTCCCGCGGTACGACGGACCGACGGCCTTCGTGGTCGGCTCGGAGGGTGCGGGCTTGTCGCGCGAGTGGCACGAGCAGGGGTTCGGCGCGGTGTCGATCCCGATGCTCGGCCAGGCGGACTCGCTCAACGTCGCGTTGTCGGCCGGCATCCTGCTGTTCGAAGCGCGGGCGCGCAAGGAAGGTTGGTGACCGCCAGGCAGAATTGCACCGCCACCGAAACCAAGGAGTCAGCCAGTGCCGTTCGAACCAGGCGAGGTCGTCGCCCCGTCAGATCCGCGCATCGTCCTGGAAGGCCAGTGGGGTCAGCAGCCCGGAGTGGCGATCACCGTCAACTCCGGGTCGCGGATCTCCTTCTCGTACGCCGGCGAGCGGCTGCAGCTCCTGTTCGACACGAACGGCCTCACCGTCGCGCCGCACCTGTGGATCACGGTCGACGACGGTGAGCCGGAGCTCCACCTGATCGAGGACCCGGTCATCGAGCTGTCCGCGCCGACGGGACAGCACCGGGTCGAGGTCGTGGTCAAGGACGTGAACGAGCACGCCAACCGGTGGAACCCGCCGTTCGAGTGCGCGGTCGTGTTCGCCGGTCTCGTGCTCGACGTGAACTCGCGCCTGCGGCTGAGCGGGCGGCCGAGCGGTCCGCGGCTCGAGTTCTACGGTGACTCGATCACGCAGGGGGTGCGGTCACTGAGCTCGCATTCGGAGTCGGAGGGTGCTGACGGTACGACGACGTACGCGTATCTGACCGCCCGCGCGTTCGGCGCTGCGTCGTACCAGGTCGGGTTCGGGAGTCAGGGGATCAGCAAGCCCGGGAACGGCGAGGTGCCGGCCGGGGTGGACTCCTTCGGCTGGAACTTCGCCGGCTCGCCCGCCGAACGCGTCGAGCCGTCGGACGTCGTCGTGATCAACCTCGGCGTGAACGACCCGACATTGGAGCCGGAGGAGTACGCCGGTTACGTCACGCGAGTGCGCTCGGTGTACCCGGAGAGCACGATCGTGGCGCTCACCCCGTTCAGCGGCAAGCACGCCGACGTTATCCAGGCCGCGGTGAAGTCCGTCGACGACCCGAACCTCGTCTGCATCGACTCGACCGGCTGGATCACCGAAGACGACTGCACCGACCAGGTCCACCCGACGGTCGCCGGCCACGCCAAGATCGCTGCCCACCTGATCCCCGCTCTAGAAACCCACACCACCCTCCGCCGCCCCAGCTGATCCCGCGACCGGGGTCCCCGCCGCCGCGCCAGGGTGGTGGGTTGCCGGGAGGGATGGGGGTGGTGAGGATGGCAGGGTGGCGGACCAGAAGTTCGGGAGTGTGGACGAGTACATCGCGTCGTTCCCGGTGGAAGTCCGGGAAGTGCTGGAGGAGGTACGGCGGACGATCCACGCCGTCGTACCCGGAGCAGGGGAGAAGATCAGCTACCAGATCCCCACGATCACCGTGGACGGGAAGTCGCTGCTCTACTTCAGCGGCTGGAAAGAACACATCTCCGTCTACCCGATCCCACCCGTCGATGACGCCCTCGCGGCGGCGATCGAGCCGTACCGCGCCGGCAAAGGCACCCTCAAGTTCGCCTTGAAAGACCCCGTCCCCTACGACCTCATCACCCGCCTGACCCAAGCGTTCGTCGCCGCCCGCGGCTAGTCCGTGAGGAGGTCGTGGGGGTCCGGGGAGGGTGGGCGGGTCAGGGTCCAGTCGTTGAAGTGTTGGTCGAAGCGGTACCAGAGGGCGTCCGCGCCGAGCCGGAGTTGGATCTTGCCGGCGGTGACGCGGTTGGCATCCGTGGTGGCGTTGGGAAGGGCCTCGACAGCCTCGGCGAGGGATTGTGGGTCGACGTCGGTCGGTTCGTCGACCGTGGCGGCGAGACCGCCGGGACCGGCCTCGCGCCAGGCGACGGCCCAGCTGGTGAGTTGACGGGCTGGTACGCCGGCTCGATGCGCGAGGTCGGCGAGCTCCGGCGTACCCAGGAGCAAGGCTGCTCGGCGGGCGAGGTCCTGATCGACGGTCAGGCTCAGACCTCCGTCGCCGTCGCCGGACGCGACCTCCCAGGCGCGGCGGGCGGCGTCGGTCGCCAGCGCGACCAGATCCCGTACATCGACGCCCGACGACCGCGGTGGATCCAGCACGCGCACGGCCGCCGGGACACCGGGGGACGCAAGCGGCCTTGGGGGAACGGGCACTGGGACCGGGCCGGACGCGTCTTCGGAATCGAGGTAGCGGGCGAACGCTGCTATTGCGGGGATGCCCGGGGGAGCTGGCGTGCGGACTCGGGTCTCGACGGCTGGGGCGGAGCGGCGGGAGCGGAGGGCGGAGAGGAGCTCGTCCTTGCGGCGGCCGCGGAGGAGTAGGAGGGCGAAGGGATCGTCATCGAGTGCGTCGGCCACGAGGTAGCAGACGGCGGCGGAGTGCTTGCACGGTACGGCGAAGTCCGGGCAGCTGCAGTTGGTGAGGACCTCGCCGGCTCCGGGGAGAAGGTCCAGGCCGGCGGCGTGCACGTCGTCGACGACCTCGGGTGGCAGCTCCCCGTCGAGGAGCGCGGCCACGCGGCCGATCTGGGCCGAGACGACGTCGAGGACGGCGTCCCACTCGGAGGTCGAGAACGCGCGGATCCGAACCGTCACCTGGTACGGCGTGACGCGGCTGCCCTGGACGACTGCCTCGACCTCGCCCGGGGTGACCGTCAGCTCGAGCACACTTCCGCGCCGTGCGTACGAGCGTCCGCGCGACAACCGGTTCGGATCCAGCCGCGCTCGGTGCTCCAAGGCGTCCAGCCAAGCCCGCCCCCACCACGTGGCACCGAACGGCCGCCGACTACCCGGCCCCTTCGCCGCCGGCACCCCAGCGTCGTCCCCGGTCCGCCGCCACCCCTGCCACGGCGCCCGCTCACCCGCAGCCCGCACCTCCCGCGCCCCTGCCCCCAGCTCCAGCGACCCCGACCGCAACCCCAGCGACCCCGACCCACCGGCCCCCGTCCCCGACTTCCGCGCATCCCGCGCATCCCGCGGATCCCGCGAACCCGCGCCGTCCGCCGCTTTCCCCGACGGCCTCCCGTCCGCCGCCTCCCGTGCGGCTGGCGACCCCGCTGCCTCCCTCGACCCTGCCGTCTCCTGCGCGGCCCGCGGATCGGGGGTCTCCTGCGGTGGTTGTTCACTCATCGAGCTCACCGCCCGGAGTGACGCGCCCGACGGCGGACGGGTTGTGAGGCCCTGCCGCGCCGGCCCGGAGCGGCGTCGTCGACAGCTCGACCAACTCGGTCAGCTCGGCGTCCGACAGTTCGCTCAGCCAGGCTTCGCCCGAGCCCACCACAGCGTCGGCGAGGTCGCGTTTGGCGGCGATCACCGTGGAGATGCGGTCTTCCAAAGTGTTCTCAGTGACGAGTCGATGCACCTGGACCGGCCGGTCCTGGCCGATGCGGTACGCACGGTCCGTCGCCTGGTCCTCGACCGCCGGGTTCCACCACCGGTCGTAATGCACCACGTGCGTCGCCTGCGTCAGCGTCAGCCCGACCCCGCCGGCCTTCAGTGACAACAGGAACACCTGAGCCTCGCCGTCCTGGAACTGCGAGACCAACTGCTCCCGCTTCCGCACCCCGATCCCGCCGTGCAGGAACAACGACTTGACCTGCCGCGCCGCCAGATGTGCCTCGATCAGCCGGCACATCTCGACGTACTGGCTGAAGATCAGGACCGATTCGCCTTCGGCCAAGATCACGTCCAGCAGCTCGTCCAGCGCCGCGAGCTTGCCCGACCGTCGCTCCAGCGGACCAGGCTCGTGCAGGAACTGCGCCGGGTGGTTGCACACCTGCTTCAACTGCGTGAGCAGGCTCAGCACCAGACCGCGCCGCGCGATCCCCTCCGCCGACTCGATCTTCGCCAGCGTCTCCTTCGCGACCGCTTGGTACAGCGTCGCCTGCTCGGTTGTCAGCGGTACGACGACATCGTGCTCGGTCTTGCGCGGCAACTCCGGCGCGATCCCGGGGTCACTCTTCCGCCGCCGCAGCAGGAACGGCCGCGTCACTCGCGCCAGCCGAGCCGTCGCCTCCTCGTCGTGATACCGCTCCACGGGTACGGCGACGTCGTGCCGGAACCGCTCCAGCGTCCCGAGCAACCCGGGCGCCGCCCAGTCCAGGATCGACCACAGCTCCGACAACCGGTTCTCCACCGGCGTCCCGGTCAACGCGATCCTTGTTGCGGATGGCAACGTCCGGAGCGAACGGGCGGTCCGGGACAACGGGTTCTTCGCGTGCTGCGCCTCGTCCGCGACCGCCAGCCCCCAGAACACCTCGCCGAGCACCCGGTGGTCCTGCCGCACCACGCCGTACGTCGTCAGCACGACCTCGTCCGCGGCGAGATCGGTCAACGTCCGCCCGGCCCCGTGGTAGCGCCGCGTCGGCACAGAAGGCGCGAACCGGGCGAACTCCCGCTCCCAGGTCCCCAGCAACGTCGACGGGCACACGACCAGCGTCGGCCCACCACCGCGCCCCAGCAACTGAAGATGCAACGCGATGACCTGGATCGTCTTACCAAGACCCATGTCGTCGGCCAGACAGCCGCCGAGACCGAGATCCGCGAGCTGCGCCATCCACGCGACCCCGCGCCGCTGGTAGTCCCGCAGCGTGGCCTCCAGCCCGGGAGGCGAGCTGAACGGCGCCGGCTCCTCGGCCGCCCGCAACCGAGCCAGCATCGAGGCCAGCGACCCATCGGCGTCGAACGCCACGAGCTCGCCATCGACCTCGATGGACCCGGTCAGCGCCGCACCGAGCGCCTCCGCTCCGGTCAGCTTCCGCGTGCCGCCACGACGCAGCTTCCGAACCAGATCGTGATCGACCCGGACCCAGCGACCGCGCATCCGGATCATCGGCCGCTTCGCCTCCGCAAGCGCCGCCACCTCTTGCTCGGTCAGCTCCTGCCCGTCCAGAGTCGGCCGCCATCGGAACGCGACCAGGTCGGTCAAACTGAAGTCCGGCCCGGTCACCGCACCAGGCGCCGGCGTCGCGACCGTCCCGCGCACGGCCAACTCACCCGCGAATAGTTCGGTCGGCCAGAGCACCTCGATCCCCGCGCCCTCCAACGCTGTACTGCCCTCGGCCAACTCCTCCAGCGCCGCGTCGTCGACCTCGACATCGGCCGGCGCAGCGTCCCGCAACGCAGCACCCAACGGCGGCCAGACCCGAGCCCCACGCCGCAACGCCAGCAGCAGATCGGTCTCCGCCCGCTCCCCAAGAGCCGCGAGCACAGCCGCCGGCGCACTCCACACGTCTGACACATCAACCAGCAGGCTCGGATCCACGCCGCTCCGCAACTGCAGCACGGCCCGGAAGTCCTCGACCGACTCGGACGGCGGCTCGATCCGCAGCACCAGCCGAGCCCCGGCCTCCTCACTCAAAGCAGTCTCGTCCAGCCACCCCGCAGGTCCGCTCAACTCGGCTGGATCCCACGACGCGAACGGCGCCGCCCCCGGACGTACGGCGACTGCCGCGGCAGGCGTCCGTACGAGCGTATCCGCCAACGCATCCCAGAAGGCCCGGACCAGCTGCTCCGGATCGACCAGTCGCACTGGTCGCGTCCCCTCGATCGCCAACGCGTGTCCGTACGCCGGCATCGCGGCACCGAGATTCCGCAACCAGCCGCGGTCCAACGGATCCAGCGGCGCCACCCGCCAGGCGCCGTACCCACTGGGGCTTCGATCCGGCACGAGCCGACCACGCCCGATCAACCCCAGACCGGCGAGAGCAGCCGACCGCCACGCCTCCCAACTGGTCGAACCGGTCAGCCCCAGCCGCTCGAGGACCTCGTCGATCCGCAGCAGGCGCGCCGGGACCGTGGTCCGTCGCACCGCCGACCCCTTCGGCAGCACCAGATCGACCGTCCCGTCGGCAACCTCACCGGCCGCCGCGAGATCGCCGTACAACGCCAGCCGGCCCGCGCGCGGCGGGTCGGCGGGGACGAAGACGGCGTCGAACATGCCCTGCACAGTACGCCGGACCACCGACAACTTCCCGCCCGTCACACCAGGCCTGTGGACAACTACCCGACTTGACCTGAACCAGCGTTGAGGTTGCAGTCTCGGAGACTCCAGGACACAGCCTGAAGGAGCAGATATGCGCGCAGCAGTAGTCACCGAGTTCGGCGGTCCGGACGTTATCAAGATCCAGGACCGGCCAGACCCCGTGCCGGCGGACGGCCAGATCCTGGTCAAGGTGATGGTGGCAGACGTCATCTTCGTCGAGACAGCGATCCGGCGGGGACAGCAGAGCCAGTTCTTCGACGTGAAGCCGCCTTATGTGCCAGGTGGATCACTGGGTGGACGGGTACGCGCGGTCGGCGCCGGCGTACCCGAGGAGTGGCTCGGCAAGACCATCGTCGGTCGCTCGATCGGCTTCGGTGCGCATGCCGAGTTCGCCCTGGTGCAAGACCCGATCGAGGTGCCCGCCGAACTCGATCTCGAGACCGCGGTCGCAGTCTTCGGCGACGGTTTCACCGCCCTCATGCTCGTGGAACTGGCGCCACCGCTGCACGGCAAGGAGGTGCTGATCACCGCGTCTGCCGGCGGCATGGGACTGCTCCTGACTCAGCTCGCGCACCAGGCCGGATCCCACGTCATCGCGGCTGCTCGCGGCCAGGAGAAGCTCGACCTCAGCCGCGCCCAGGGCGCCGACGTGGTGATCGACTACGGCACGCCGGGCTGGGAGAAATTGGTGCTAGCGGCAACGAACAACAACGGGGCCGACATCGTGTTCGAAGGCGCCGGCGGTGAGCTCGGTGCGACCGCGTTCACGGTGGTGCGGGACGGTGGCTGGTTCTCCGCCCACGGAGCTCCGAGCGGCGGCTTCGCGGCGTACGACGCAGCCGAGGCGCAGCGGCGTGGGGTCACGGTGAAGGGCATCATGGATCTCCGCGCCGACACGACGTCCACGACAGTCACCGGTGCCGAGGTGATCAGGAGAGCCGCCGTCGGTGACCTGAAGCCCGTGATCGATCAGGTCTACGACCTCGACCACGTGGCCGATGCGCACACCGCCCTGGAGAACCGGACTCTCCGCGGCAAAGCCCTGATCAGGGTCAGTCGCTGACCGGCTGATCCGCGTGGTCGGTGACAGAAGGCGGGTTCGGTCGGGCGGTCACGATGCGGTTCCGGCCGTCCCGCTTGGCGCTCAGCAGTGCGTTGTCGGCGGCGAGGATCAGCTGGTCCATGGTTTCCGCGACATCCGGATAGACAGCGGCGCCGAAGGACGCCGGCACACCGGTGATCACGGCCGTGGTGGCCGTCGTGGTGTCCACCGGCACGCTGAGTGTGCTGAGCCGGGCGCGGATCCGCTCGGCCACCTCCAGCACCTCGGTCTCTGAGGCGCCGGGCAGCAGGACGGCCAGTTCGTCGCCACCAACCCGGGCGACGAGGTCACCCTGCCGGACCTCAGCCCGGACGCTCTCGCCGACCGCGCGCAGTGCCTGGTCTCCGGCCGGGTGGCCGTAGGTGTCATTGATTTCCTTGAACTTGTCCAGGTCCATCATCAGCAGACCCACATTGCTGCGCAGCGTCTCCGCCCGAGCCAACTCGGCCGGCACTGCGCTAGCCCAGTACGCCGGCGTCGCCAGGCCGGTCTTGACGTCGGTCCCCGCGGCCCGCTGGAACTGCGGGAGCAGCAGATCGCGGTGCAGCGTGAGCACCGTGACCATGAGGATCGGCACCACCCACGGGTACGACGCCTGGAGTGCGGCGACCGCCACGCCGAGACCAAGACCGGCCACCACGACGAGTTGGTCGGCCAGATCACCCAGAGCGCCTCGAGCAGTGGCGTCCGGGGACGACAGCAGGATCGCGCCGATCACCAGCGCGAAGTTGACCAGCCACCACGTGGTCGCCGCGGCCACCACGACGACCAGGGACCACGGCCCGGTCGGCACCCGCGGCTCGGTCAGCAGACCGCCGGCCCGCAGCACCGCGGCGGCCGCGGCACTGGCCAGGATGAACGTGCTGGCGGAGAACACCTTGCGGTGCGCGATGGTCCGGCCGTAGACCCGGATCCATGAGTATCCGTACGAAACGACGACCAGTGCGACGACCAGGCTGAGCGGGAGCAGCAGCAGGCCCGCGAACACCCACAGGCTCTTCAGGTTCGTGTACGGCGAAGTGTTCGCCGCCATCTCGCGTCGGCGCTCGATTCCGCGGGCAGACTCCAGGTGAAGCACCGAGGCGGCCGCGAGCACAGCGAAGGCGACCCACTCATCCGGCCTGACGCCGTTGTGGGCGCCGAAGACCGTCGAGGCCACAGCCAAGGTGGTGATCATGACTGCAACCGCGTCGACACCGAGCACGTAGCTCAGCGCAGGACGCGGCAACGACCAGAGCTTCCACCGGCGGGGTGGCACCCAATTGCTCCGACCGATCAGAATCATGGTGGCCTCACACAGATAGACCTGAACGGTTATTCCTGAATAGTAACTGGTTGTTCACGCGAGGTCATCCCCGACCCGCATCTATTCCATCTGGCGGATGGCGAAGGAAGGATCCAGCACCATGTCGAAGATCAGCACCGGAAACGAGTGGTTCCGTGGCGGCAACGAGTGGTTCACCGGCGGCGGCAACGAGTGGTTCCGCGGCGGGAACGAGTGGCTGCACGGAGGGAACGAGTGGTTCACGCAGGGTGGCAACGAGTGGTTCCGCCGGCCCGGTGGATCCGGTAACGAGTGGTTCACCGACGGCAACGAATGGTGATCTGCGGCTGACCCCCGTAATTTCTTTACCGACATTTTACGGAGTCTGTCCGGAGGTGATTCCCCTGAATCTCCGGCCAGCTCATCCGACACCCATTTCGGCGGTGCCGGCCCTGGATCGGCGGGCGCGCGACCACGCGGCGCCCGCCACCAGGGCGGCGATCGTTCCGGCGCCCCCCATCACGCCCAGCGCGACCGACGGCGAGGCCGCACTGGCGATCAGTCCGGCGATCAGGATGCCTGCGCCCTGACTGCTCTTCAAGGCCGTACTCGCGACTCCGAAAGCCTGTCCGCGCTGCGCGTCCGGCACGGCCTGGACGAACGCCGCACTGGTCGGCAGGTGGTACGCCGACGCGAGGCCCGACACCGCCCACAGCACCATGGTGAGCACGAGCCCTGGCGCCAGGAAGCTGACGATCAGCGGCGCACACGCCAGCATGGCCAACGGGCCGAGGAAGTTCATCCGGCGCTCGGGCGGCCACAGCGTGATCAGCCACATGCCGGCGACCGCGCCGGCTGGGCTGGCGGCCAGCAGGAGTCCGGCTGCCGTGGTGCCCATGCCGATCTCGTGTGCGTAGGGGACAGCTAGGCCCTCCACAGTCACGTAGAACCCGGCGATCGTCGCCAGAAGGACCAGTGTGCGGAGTTCCGGCGTACGGGCGACCAGTGTGAAGCCGGAGGCCAAGTCCCTGAAGTAGTTGGTCGGTGGCTCATCAGTGTCACGGGCAGGCACCGGGCGACGTCGTACGCCGGCCGCGATCAGCACCGCGGAGAGCAGGAAGGTGGCGGAGTCCAGCAGCAGGCCACCCGACGTCCCAACGGCGACCACTACGAGGCCTCCGGTCCCGAAGCCGAGCACCTGGCTGAACTGCACGACCATGTCGTTCGCAGCCTTGCCCAGGACGTAGTGGTCGCCCGGGAGTACGGCGGGGAGCGTCGCTGCTCGTGCTGCGTTGAAGGGCGAGCCGAACGCCTGCAGTGCGAGCAAGAGCAGGATCACGACGACGAGCGGCAAGGCCTGGATCGCCATAGCTGCAACGAGAATCGCGCGTGCCAGGTCGGTGACGATCATCACGGTGCGACGGGGGTACCGATCCGCGAACCCGGCCAGCAGCGGCCCGAACAGCAGGTCCGGCACATACGTCAAGGCATAGGTGAGTGCGGTCAGTCCCGCGGAGGCGGTGCGGTCGAAGACCAGGACGGACAACGCCACCCGGGCCAGCTGGTCGCCTGCGACGGATAGCACGCCGGCCAGGAACAGAGCCCTGAACTCGGCGTGCCCGAACACGTCGCGCCAGCGTGCACGCCGGATCACCCCACCCTCCATACCTACGACCCTAACCACAATCCGTGGTGTGACACCTCCCGGCTGTAACTGAAAGGGTTTCCCTGCACCGGGATGACCGTGGTTCAAGGGTTTGATCACGGCGCATCAGTGCCAGATCGGGTACCCGGTGGCGCCGTATTTGGGTGAACGTTCTACTCTGGAGATCTCCGGTAGCGGGGTCTGGGCGGGGCGGCCCCGACCCTGCTACCGGAGCTCTTCTTTGTGGGGCCCTGCTCGGCGCGAGCAAACTGTCGGTGGTGACCGGTAGCGTTCTCTGTGCCAGGGGCGGCTCCTGGACGTGCTTCCTTCTCCTTCACCAGGCCAAGTAGCGCGTCCGCTCTCCGCCCCTGGCGCCTTCGTCCACGACGCGCCAGTGGGGAGACGCGATGCCAGAGCTGAACCCGGACGCCACCGCCGCAGTGCTGCTGCGCCGCCGGCGCCTCGTCGACGCCACCGCACTGACACCGCCGGTGCGTCGTTCCGCATGGCAGTGGCTTCGCCGCCCACTCACGATCCAGCTCGGACTGTCCGCGTTGCAGGCCGATCTGGTCCAGCGCGGCTTCCTGCTCTCCGTCAGCCTCTACCGGTACTGCGCCTCCCTGTCAGCGCCTGCGCTCGCCGGATTCGGCGGCGCACTTCTCGACCTGCTGGATGCCGAGTCCGGTCACGACACCGAGCACACACCGCTGTTCCGCGGCTTCCCGGAGAGCGTTCCCGGCAACACGGACACGTTCTACATCAACCGAGTGTTCGCCCGGCTCCTGCAGGAGCCCGAGCAGCCGTGCGTACTGTGCGGCGACGCGAAGGCTGTGCATGCGGTCTCGCCCTGCGCGCATCTGGTCTGCCGGACGTGCTGGGACGGATCGGACCTCAGCGCGTGCCCGCTGTGCCTGCGCCGGATCGATCCAAGGGACCCGTTCCTCAAACCGTCGTTCGACGAGGTGCAGTCGGCCCACGTGCGGTCCGACCGTCTCCGTCTGCTTTCCCTCGCGACGTCCGATTCCGCCCGCCAGGCAGTCGAGGCCTTATTGGTACGACGCTCTCCGCTGTCGGCTGTGGATCGTGCCGACTTGCGCGTGCTGCTCGCCGGAGCCGACTCGTCCTGGTTGCCCGACGACATCCCCGTCCGCGAGACGCGTGCGCTCGTCATCGCGGACTTTCTCGCCGACGACCCCGAGCTGATCGATCGCGCCGGTACCGGGACCGACGTACTGCGGCTGCTCTACGCGCTGATGGATGCCGACCCCGGGTTGCGGACGCCGCCGGCCCGGCGGAAGTCGTTGCCTCGGGCAACGCGTCGGCTGGTCCTCGAGCGCCTAGATCGGCTGCCGGCCGAGACGCTCGTCGAGGACATGCTCCGGCACGAGCGTGCGTGGAAGCGGATCGCGGAGAACCTGCATCCCTTCGAGTTCGCCGCCCGGTATCCGGTGGCGGCGCTGGCGTTCGCGACTCTGCGCCGTACCGATGTGGATCTGGGGACCGCAGCGGGGCGGGCGGTGGCAGGCGAGGCGGCGCGGAGTCCTTTTGTTCGCCTGGAGAACGGGCGGCTGGCGACCAGTACGTTCGCGTCGCGGGTCGAGGGTGCGTTGGCGGACGGGCGACCGGGACAGGCGCTCGACCTGCTGCGTCAGCGGCCGGGAGACTTGGTGCGGCGACTCGTGCAGTTGGCGCGGGCGCTGCCGACGGATCAGCATGGCGCCTTGATGGATGCGTTGACGACCGCGGTCTCGGATGTGTCGCCGGCGGTGATCACGGCCGCCCTCGGTCAGGTCCGCACGCCGCCGGGCGATCTGCGGTTGTTCTTCCCGCGCGGCGGGACGACGCGGATCTGGACGGCGGTGGACGAGCGGGAGCCCTTGCCGTCCGAGCTGAGCGCGGCGCTGGCCGGCGTACTGGTCGGCGAAATGTTGCGCCGGGCAACTGATCTGCCGCGGTGGCGCCGGGTGTTCCTGGACGAGGAGCTGACCCGGCTGGCGGCGCCTGGTTCGGAGCGGAGCTCGTCGTCGACCCTGCTGCGGATGACGCGGGGGAGTGCGGTGCCGATTCCGCAGGACGAGCTGTTGCGGCTGTTCCTGCACTGGGTCGAGCCGAGCGGCCGGCGAGTCGATCTCGATCTGTCGATCGCGGTGTTCGACGAGGAGTGGGGTTTCGTCGGGCTGTGCGACTACACGCGGCTGCGGTTCGACCAGGACGCATTGGTGCACTCCGGTGACCTGACGTCGGCGCCCGCGCCGGCTGGGTCGACGGAGTTCGTCGATCTCGACCTGCGCGCGGTGCGGCGGGTCGGCGGGCGGTATGTGCTGCCGGTGGTCTTCAGCTACAACAACGTGCCGTTCGACGAACTCGAGCGCGGGTTCGTCGGGGTGATGCGGCAGCCGACCGGCCTGTTCGACCCGGCGGCGGTCGAGGAGCGGTTCGACCTCGCCGGTCCGGCGAAGATCCTGCTGCCGTTCGGCATCGATCTGCTGACCAAGGAACTGCGCTGGTACGACGTCAACCTCAGCGCGGCCGGCTACGGCCACAACATCGTGCGGTACGGCGGTTATCTGGCGCTGATGGCGGCGACCCTGGAGGAAGTGCACGGCTCCGGGGATCGGGTGAGCCTGTGGGAGATCTGCTGCTGGCACGCGGCGGCCCGCTCCGACGACATCGCCGTACGGTGTGCCGACGGGTCGGTCGTCGGCTACCGCCGTGACCCGGCCGAAGACCTCGCGTCGTTCGCGCGGCGGCTCACGGCCCGGTTGGAGCCCGACCGCGTCTGGGACGAGGATGTGGCTGCGCGATCCGACTTCGTCGCGGTCCTGACCGGCGACATCACGGCCCGCCGGGGCGCGGAGATCTACGCGCTCCACCCGCACCTTCTGGACCACACCAGTCACCACCTGATCGACGCGCCGCACCTCCTCGCCGCTCTGCCTCCCGACTCCCGCGCCCACGCTCCACTCCCCACCTGAGCCGCGGATCCCCGGTCCGCGCGGTCGGGCGAGTCTGGCAGGAACCTGAGAGGAGTTTGACAATTCCGTGTCGGTGGCGCGGCGGATCCTTTGGTGTGCTCCGGCGCAGGAGTACAACGGAAGTGACTGCGAAGGGAGCCACGAATGACGTACGACGTGGTGGTGCTCATCGAGCGGGAGATGAGCGAGGGCGACGCGCGCCGCGTTGCCGCCCTGCATGCAAGGTATGAAGAGCCCGTGGACTACCACCTGCTCGTCTCCAGCCACCCGGAGCGCGGATTCGGTGGCCCGATGGCATTGCTCGGCTCGACGTTCGCGGACGTGGCCGGGCTGACCGGCTCGACGACCGTGGTCGGATCCGCGACCGGCCCGTCGGCCAGGGTCAGCGCGCCGGCCGCTCCGGTCCGGACCTCCTCGATGGCCGCCCTCGCGGACCCGGACGTCGATCTGGCCTCGGTGATCGAGCACAGTTCGCGCCGGCTGCGCGCGGCCAGTGGCTACCCGCTCAACGTCTCCATCACGCATGGCGAGGTGCTGCTGGCCCTGATGACCCTGGTCAAGAGCACCCATAGTCGCGAAGTCGTGGTGGTCGCCTGGCCGGAGACGGCGGCCAGGTTCGTCTGCTCCGACTGGCTCACGAAGGCCCGTAAGGTCCTCAAGGTCCCGCGGGTCCGGATCATCGAGCACGACACCTGAGGGACCGGTTCCGAACGACAGGAGGTTGTCACCATCTGGAGCGGGCGGGCTCCCGGGTGACGGCGCACACCGCCACCACCTCCTGTCGTTCGGTGCCGGTCATCGCGCCGGTGGCTGACGTGGCAGCCGGACCTGCAGCGTCGTTTCACCGGGGTGGCACGTGATCGTGATCGTCCCGCCGTGGTGGTCGGCGACGATCCGCTGGGCGATGTCGAGCCCTAGTCCGGTGCCTTTGCCGACGTCCTTGGTCGTGTAGAACGGCTCGAACGCGCGCGCCGCGACGTCGGCCGGCATGCCGGGTCCGGTGTCGGTGAACTCCACCACGATCCGGTCACCGTCGGTTCGGGTGCTGATCCGCAGCGTCCCGGCGCCGTTCATCGCGTCGACCGCGTTGTCGATCAGGTTCGTCCACACCTGGTTCAGTTCACCGGCGAAGGCGTCGATCCGCGGTACGTCGGCGCCGTACGACCGGATCACCTCGATCCCGTCGCGGAGTTTGTGCCCGAGCATGACCAGAGTGCTCTCGATCCCCTCGGTCACGTCGATCGTCTGGATCGAGCCGCGGTCCATCTGCGAGTACGAGCGGACGGCGGCGACGAGCTCGGTGATCCTCCGGGTCGACTCCTTCACCTCGCCCAGCAAGGTGGCTGCAGAGAGCGTGCTCGCGACCCACTCCAGGCCGGGCTCCACGGCATCACCCAGTACGACGGCCACGCGGTCGCACCACTCGACTCCGGCCCCGGCCGCGGCCAGCGGCGGCGCGATCAACCAGTCCTGGCCGACGCCGTGCGCGTCCAGCCAGTCCGAGATCTTGTTCTCGTCGTCGGCCAGGTCGACCGGATCGGTCACCGTTGCGCGCGCGCCGAGCTCGCGCCGCAGGTCGTCGAGCGCGCCGAACTGGGTGGCCGTCACCTCGCCGTCGGCGAGCCGCCGCAGCGCCGACAGCAACGAGACACAGGCCGTGTCGAGAGCGCTCACCGAGCGTGCCGCGGCCGCGGCGGGATTGTTGATCTCATGCGCCAGCCCGGCCGCGAGCGTGCCGAGCGTGATCAGTGCGTCCCGCTGCCGTGCGGTCGACTCGATCGCCCGAGCGGTCCCGTAGACACCCTTGATCAGGTGCCCGCCGAGCGGGAACCAGGCGTCGACCCGGTCCCGCAGCACCTCCGCGGGCACCCGTAGTACCCGGCCTTCGGTCACCCCGCGACCGCTGGCGAGGTAGACGCCGTGCTCGTCCCAGGCGCGGAACCCGCCGGCCCAGCGACCCGGAACGTCGATCTTGGCCATCACAGTGTCCTCGCGGCCGATCTTGCGATGCAGGGCGATCGCGCCGTCGACGAGCACCCACCAGAAGTCGGCCGGCTCGCCCTCGTGGAACAGGTCGACGCCTGGCTCGATCGGCAGTTCGGTGCTGCCGTCGATCAGCTCGGCCAGCTGATCGTCGGTCACTCCGGCGAAGAGAGCGATCCCTCGGAGATCGTCGACGTTCATCAGATCGTCGCCAGGTAGCGGTGGACGAGATAGATCGACATAGCGCCCTCCCCAACGGCCGATGCGACCCGTTTCATCGAGTCGAGCCGGACATCACCGGCCGCGAACACGCCCGGCACGCTCGTCTCCAGCGCGTACGGCGGACGCCGCAAAGGCCAGCGCTCCAGCGCGACGGTGTCCGGTCCGGTGATGATGAAGCCTTTGTCGTCCCGTACGACGGATTCGCCGAGCCACTCCGTGCGCGGTGAGGCGCCGGCGAAGATGAACAGCCAACTGGCCAGCACTTCCTCGACCCGGCCGGAGATCCGCTCGGCCAGCGTCAGCCCCTCGAGGTGGCCGGAGCCCCGGCAACCGACCACCTCGGTCCGGCACCGGACCTCGATGTTCGTGACCTTGGTGATCTTGTCGATCAAGTACTTCGACATCGACGACTCCAAGGTGTCCCCGCGGACCAGCAGTACGACCCGCTTGGCGTAGCGAGCGAGGTTGAGGGCCGCCTGACCGGCCGAGTTCGCGGCGCCGACGATGTACACCTCCTCGTCCTGCACCTGACTGGCCTCGCTCGCCGTCGCGCCGTAGTAGACGCCGCGGCCGGTGAGGTCGCCGAGGCCGTCGACGTCGAGGCTGCGGTACGCGACGCCGGTCGCGACGATCAGCGCACGGGCCTCGATCTCGCCGGATCCTTCGAGTAGTACGGCGTGCACCGGGCCGCGGGACTCGAGTCCGACGACCGAACGGGCGAGCACCATCTCGGCACCGAACCGGGACGCCTGAGCAACCGCTCTCTGAGCGAGATCGGAGCCGGTCAGCCCGCGCGGGAACCCGAGATAGTTCTCGATCGCGGCGCTCAACCCGGCCTGTCCGCCGGGGGCCTCGCGCTCGACGATCACCGTGCTCAGCCCTTCGGACGCCGCGTAGACGCCGGCCGCCAGGCCCGCTGGTCCGCCGCCGACGATGCAGACGTCGTAGAGCGGTTGCTCGGCTCGGGTCCGCAGGCCCAGAGCGGAGGCGAGGTCGACCGTGGAGGGGGAGCGGAGTGTGTCGCCCTCGGGCGTCAGGACCAGGGGCAGGTCGTCGTCCGACGCGTCGGCGAGGCCCCGGAGCCGTTGGCCTTCGGCGTCGCGCTCGACGTCGTACCACAGGTACGGCACGTGGTTGCGGGCCAGGAACGTCTTGATGTCATGCGCTCGGTCCGACCAGCGGTTGCCGACCACGCGGAGGTCCGAGGTGTGTTCAGGATTGGCATGTCGCCAGTCGTCGAGCAGATCGTCGACCACGGGGAACAGCTGATCCTCGGGTGGGTCCCAGGGCTTGAGCAGGTAGTAGTCCAGGCCGATGTCGTTGATCGCCCGGATCGCGACATCGGTATCGGCGTACGCGGTGAGCAGCAGGTACTTCGCGGTGGGAGCGTGCTCGCGGGCCCGTTCGAGCAGTTCGATGCCGGTCATCCCCGGCATCCGCTGGTCGGTCGCGATCAGTGCGATCGGCTGGTTCCGCAAGGCGAGTTTGGTCAGCGCGGCGAGCGCCTGGTCGCCCGACGTCGCCTTCACCACGAGGTAGTCGTCGCCGTACCGCCGGCGCAGGTCTCGGGAGATGGCTGCCGAAACCATCGGGTCGTCGTCGACGGTGAGAATCGCAGGTTTGCTCACGCGGTGCCCCCACAGCAGTGAACCCAGTCCCGTCAGAATGACACGAGATCCACGGCCGCGGCAGGGACAGTTGCCTCAGTCCTCGATCAGCGCGTGCAACGTTTCCCGTTCGGAGTCGGGCACGTACCCGGCGTAGTAGTCGTACATGTTCTGCCGGGCGAGCCGGGCCGCGGCGTGCCCGTCGCCGTCGCGAATCGCCTCGACCACTTCGGCGTGGTGGTGCAGTGACTCGAGCATCAGCGCCCGGCTGTTCGGCGCGTGCGCGATCTTGTCCGAGATCAGGCTCAGTACGACGCCGCGGACGACCTCGTTGCAGGTCTGGATGAGCGAGTTGCGGCTGATCTGCGCGATCACGTCGTGGAAGGCGAGGTCCGCCTCGCTGAACGCGGCGAAGTCGACCTCGATCGCCTCCCGCATGGCGATCAGCGTCTCCTCCATCTCGGCGAGCTGCTCGGGGGTGCGCAGCCGGGACGCCACCTGGATCGCGGCGCCGTCCATGATCATCCGGAACCCGATCAGCTCGGAGAGCGTGAGCTCGTCGACCCGCGCGAGCCGCACCATCTGCTTGCGCAACGCCGAATGCGAGAACGGCAGGATCTCCGGACCGTTCGGGTCACCGGGGCGGGACCGGACCACGCCGTTGCTCTCGAGCACCCGGAGCGCCTCGCGCACAGTGGACCGGCTCACCGCGAACTGCGCCACCAGTTCCCGCTCGCTCGGCAGGCGGTGCCCAGGCGCGAGATCGCCCCGAGCGAGCGCTTCCTCGACTTGCTCGACGATCCGCTGGTACGCGCGCACGGTCTGCACCGGCTGGAACTGCGGGCCGTTCGCCATCCGGTGCACCCCATTTCGCCTTGACAGACCCGTGTGGTGCGACAAACCTAGTGCCCCACTGATACCTAGTCCACTGGTCGGACCAGTCACAGCTGGACGGCGAAGTCCGCCGTACGGCGTGGCCGCGGCTGCGCGGGCGGACCGGGATCGTCAGAATGCGGCGACAGCTCGAGGCACTGGAGGAGTTCGCGTGAAGACGTTTCGCACCCGTGCGGTCGCGGTCGCCGCTGCGGCAGTGTTGGCCTTGTCGGCCTGCTCCGCCGGTTCGAGTACGACGGGTGGCAGCTCGCCGGGAGGTGATCAGTCGCTCGCGATCGGCCTGGTCGCCGAGCCGGCCAGCCTGGACTTCACCACCACCGACGGCGCCGCGATCCCGCAGGTGCTGCTCGGCAACGTGTACGAGAGCCTGGTCAAGCAGGACGACTCCGGCAAGATCGTGCCGTCGCTGGCGAAGTCGTGGACCGTCTCGCCGGACCGCAAGACCTACACGTTCGACCTGGTCGACAACGCGAAGTTCACCAACGACAAGGCGTTCACCGCGTCCGACGCGGTGTTCAGCATCAACCGGGTCAAGACCGCCTGGACGACCTCGCTGAAGGCCGCGATGGATGTCGTCTCGGAGACGAAAGCGCTCTCGCCGACCCAGTTGCAGGTCACGCTGAGCAAGCCAAGCAACGACTGGCTGTTCCGCATGACGACCCGGATCGGCGCGATGTTCTCGGAGAGCGGTGTCAGCGCCCTGGCCACCGAGCCGATCGGCACCGGGCCGTACAAGTTCTCGAAGTGGAACCGCGGCGACTCGATCGTGCTGCAGCGCAACGACGGCTACTGGGGGACCAAGCCGTTCTTCAACCAGATCACGCTGAAGTACTTCAAGGACCCGACTGCGCTGAACAACGCGCTGCTGACCGGCACGATCAACGTGGTCGGCACGGTGCAGGCGCCGGAGGCGCTCAGCCAGTTTTCCGGCAACGACAAGTACCAGGTGATCGAGGGCACCACGAACGGTGAGGTCCTGCTGTCGTTCAACAACTCGCGGCCGGTCTTCAAAGACATCCGGACCCGGCAGGGGATCCGGCAGGCGATCGACCACAAGGCCTTGCTGGACACGTGTTTCGCCGGTCGCGGCAAGCTGATCGGCAGCATGGTTCCGCCCACCGACCCGTGGTACGAGGACCTCACCGGGATCGCGCCGTACGACCCGGTCAAGGCGAAGTCGTTGCTGCAGGCATCGGGTGCGGCCGGCCAGACGCTCCGGCTGCGGCTGCCGACGTTGCCGTATGCAACGTCCTGCGGCCAGGTGGTGAAGAGCCAGCTGGAGCAGGCCGGGCTGAAGGTGCAGATCGACCAGCTCGAGTTCCCGGCGGCGTGGCTGACGACGGTCTTCAAGAACGCCGACTACGACATGTCGATCATCGCGCACGTCGAGCCGCGGGATCTGGGTGCGGTGTTCAACCCGAAGTACTACACCCGGTACGACGACCCGACGCTGCAGGGCTATCTGGCGGCGGCGGACTCGGGTGACGAGGCCGCGCAGGTCGACAACATGAAGAAGGCGGCGCGGCGGCTGTCCGAGCAAGCCGCGGGCGACTGGCTCTTCCTGCTCCCGAACCTGATCGTCGCGGACAAGAACATCAAGGGCCTCCCGCAGAACGCCATCACCGAGAACTTCGACCTGTCCAAGCTAAGCCGCGGCTGACGAGGTGACCTGAGTTGATCCTCCGCCTGATCGAGCGCACCGGTGTGTTCTTGGTCAGCCTTGCGGTGAGCTCGGTGCTGGTGTTCGCGTTCATGGCCGTGCTGCCTGGCGACCCGGCCCGGGTCGCGCTCGGTGTGAACGCGTCGGACGAGGCCGTGGCCGAACTGCGCCGGCAGTTCGGCCTCGACCGGCCGTTGCCGACGCAGTACTTCGACTGGCTCGGCGGATTGGTTCGCGGCGACCTCGGGACGTCGTACATCTCGAAGGTGGCGATCGCGCCGCAGGTGTTCGACCGGCTCCAGGTGACGCTGTGGCTGGTCGTCGCCGGCATGATCATCGCGCTGGCGGTCGCGGTACCGGCCGGCACGGTGATGGCCGCGCGGCACCGCAAAGTCTCCGGGTTCGCGCTCTCCGCGCTCTCTCAGCTGGGCGTCGCCGTACCGGCGTTCCTGGCCGGCATCCTGCTGATCGTGGTGTTCGCGGTGAAGCTCGGCTGGCTGCCCGCGAACGGCTGGACGCCGCCGGCGCAGGATCCGGGGATGTTCTTGAAGCAGTTGATGCTTCCCGCGTTGGCACTCGGCCTGGTGCAGGGTGCGGTCCTCACCCGGTACGTGCGTAGTGCTGTGCTCGACGTGTTGCGTGAGGACTATCTGCGGACTGCGCGGGCCAAGGGTCTGCGTCCGTTCCAGGCGTTGTGGCGACATGGATTGCGTAACGCTGCCGTGCCGGTGGTGACGGTGCTCGGTCTGCAGTTGGCGACGTTGTTGATCGGGGCGGTGGTCGTTGAGCGCGTGTTCGTCATCCCGGGGCTTGGCAGCCTGTTGCTTGATGGCGTGTCGAACCGGGATCTGCTGCTCGTCCAGGACGTGGTGATGGTTCTGGTGGTCGCCGTGCTGCTGGTCAACTTCGTGGTCGATCTCCTGTACGTCGCGCTCGACCCGCGACTGCGGACGGGGTCGCGATGAGGCGACTGAACCCGAGTCTGGTCGCCGGCGGCGTGATCGTCGGGATCATCGTGCTGATGGCGCTGGTGTCGTTCGTCTGGACGCCGTACGACGCGACCCTGGTCGACCCGGCTGCGCGGTTGCTGAAGCCCTCGTGGGAGCACTGGTTCGGGACCGACAAGTTCGGGCGGGACGTGTTCAGCCAGATCATGGTCGGGTCCCGGACCACGCTGTTCGTCGGTGTGGTCGCGGTAGGCGTGGCGGCGGTGATCGGTGTACCGCTGGGGATCCTGGCGGCGATGTCGCGACGGTGGACCTCGGAGCTCGTCATGCGGACGAACGATCTGCTGCTGGCGTTTCCGGCGTTGCTGCTGGCCATCATGTTCGGCGCGGTGTTCGGGGCGAGCACGCTGACCGCGATGATTGCCATCGGCATCGCTTCGGTGCCGAGCTTCGCGCGGGTGATCCGCAGTGGAGCGCTCCAGGTCATGCGGACCGAGTACGTACTCGCGGCCCGGGCGGCCGGCCGGCAACCGTGGCCGATCGCGGTCCGGCACGTCCTGCCGAACGTGACCAGCCTGATCACGGTCCAGGCATCGGTGTCGTTCGCGATCGCGGTACTCGCCGAGGCAGCGCTCTCTTTCCTCGGCTACGGCACCGCGCCGCCGACTCCCTCGTGGGGCCGGATGCTCCAGGAAAGCCAGGAATTCCTCTTCACCGCACCCCGACTGGCGATCTTCCCGGGCGTCGCGATCGCCATCGCCGTCCTCGGCTTCAACCTCCTCGGCGACGGCCTCCGAGACCGTTTCGACCCCAAACTAGAGGACCGCCGATGACCAACCGGGCGAGCCAGGTGCGGGCCGACGTACACAGCGACGAGGCGGACGACGTACTGAGTGACGCGGAGGACCGCGTGCGGGATGACGTGGCTGACCGTCGCCCGGATGACGTGCTGAGTGTGAGCGGTCTGACCGTGACGGTGCGGGACCGACCGCTCGTGTTGGATGTGGATCTGACGGTCGGGCCGGGGGAGCGGGTCGGTCTGATCGGGGAGTCCGGCTCCGGCAAGTCACTGACTGCCCTGAGCGTCCTCGGACTGCTTCCCGAGGATGTGATCGCCTCGGGCTCGGTACGCCTGACCGGAGTCGACCACGACCTGATCGGCGCCGACGAACGCCGGATGTCGCGCATCCGCGGCCTACGGATCTCGATGGTCTTCCAGGAGCCGATGACCGCGCTCAACCCGACCATGCGGATCGGCGACCAGATCGCGGAGGCGATGCTCATCCATCGCACCCGGTCCGGCCGCGCCGCCGCGCGTACCGCCGCGACCGACCTGCTCGAACGCGTCCAGCTGCCAGCAGAGACGCTGCGCGCCTACCCGCACCAACTCTCCGGGGGCCAACGGCAACGGGTGGTCCTAGCGCTTGCCCTCGCCAACGATCCCGCGCTGCTGATCTGCGACGAACCAACCACCGCGCTGGACGTCACCGTCCAAGCGCTCGTCCTGGACCTCATCGTCAAGGGCGTGGTCGCCCGATCCTCCGCCCTGCTCTTCATCACCCACGACCTAGCCGTCGTCGCCACCGTCTGCGAACGCGTTCTGGTCATGTACGGCGGCCGCGTAGTCGAATCGGGCCCCGTCACCGAGGTCTTCACCCGCCCCCGTCACCGCTACACCGAAGGCCTCCTAGCCGCCTCGGACCTCGAAACCGCCGACCGCCGCCTCCCCACCATCCCAGGCAACGTCCCCCCGGCCGGCCAGTTCCCCTCCGGCTGCGTCTTCCGCACCCGCTGCCCCCACGCCACCGACCTCTGTGCCACCGCCCCTCCCTGGACCGGCACCTCCACAACCGGCTACGCCTGCCACCACCCAGCCAACACAGCTAACGACCTAACCGCTGCCCAGCGGTCTGTGGGAGACAGTCATGACTGATGCCGCGGCGGCTATTCAGGTGGTTGACGTGGTGCGCGACTACCCGCGGCCGCGGAAGTCATTGCTTCGGCCGGCTCCCGTCGTACATGCGTTGCGCGGGGTGAGTCTGGAAGTCAAGCAGGGTGAGCGATTCGGCATCGTGGGGGAGTCCGGCTGCGGCAAGTCGACTCTGCTGCGCATCATCGCCGCCCTCGACCGCGCGACCTCAGGACACGTGATCGTCGAAGGCACCGACGTCACCCGGCTGCCGGAGCGCCGCCTGCGCTTCCTCCGCGAGAACCTTCAACTGGTCTTCCAGGACCCGATGAGCTCCCTCGACCCGCGCATGCGCGTCCGCGACATCATCGCCGAACCCCTCGTCGTGCAAGGACATCCGGCCTCGGGTCAACGCGTCCGGGAGCTGCTCGAAGCGGTCGGCCTGTCGGCGGACGCGGGAGAGCGCTACCCGCACCAGTTCTCCGGCGGTCAACGCCAGCGCATCTCGATCGCCCGCGCCCTCGCTCCACGCCCGCGGATCCTGATCGCGGACGAGCCGGTGAGTGCTCTCGACGTCTCCGTCCGCGCCCAGGTCCTGAACCTGATCTCGGATCTCGTCGACGAGCTCAACCTGACTCTGGTCTTCGTCTCCCACGACCTGTCCGTCGTGAAGCACGTCTGCGACCGCGTCGCCGTGATGAACGCCGGCCAGATCGTCGAGACCGGGTTCACCGGCGACGTGTACGCCGCTCCGCAGCACCCGTACACCCAACGCCTCGTCTCCGCGATCCCGACGCTTCCCCGTGCGTTGTCCGGGGCAACGACCTCCGACCTGCTCACGACGAAGGGAGAACCCGCGTGAAGTTCCCAGCCGGCCTGCCCATCGGAGAATCCTGGATCGAGGCCCCGTGGACCGCTCCGGTCATCTTCCCGTACGACGGTTCGACGGTGGCGGACGCGCCCGTCGGGGACGTGGACCTCGCCCGGCAGGCCCTCGACCACGCCCTCGCCGTCCGCGAGACCGTCGGCCGATTGCCGTCGTACCTGCGCCGGAAAGTCTTGCAGAGCGTGCATTCCGCGGTCTTGGCCGCACGGGATGAGTTTGCCGATCTGCTCGTGCTCGAGACCGGGAAGCCGCTGGTCGACTGCCGGGTCGAGATCGACCGTACTCTGCTCACGCTGGAGACGTCGGCCGAGGAAGTCGCTCGGCTGCATGGCGAGACGGTGCCGCTCGACCTGCTCCCGAGCGGCGACGGTTTGCTCGGCTTCTGGGTTCGCAAGCCGATCGGCGTGGTCGTCGGCATCACCGGGTTCAACTACCCGCTGCTGCTCGCGGCCCACAAGATCGCGCCGGCCTTCGCCGCCGGCTGCCCGATCATCGTCAAGCCCGCGCCGCAGACTCCACTCGCCACCCTCTGGCTGGTTCATCTGATGCGTTCGGCACTGCTCGAGGCCGGAGCACCAGAGAGCGCTCTCCAGTTGATCACCGGCGGTCCCGACGTCGGCGCGGCACTCACTACGGACCGGCGGATAGGTGCCGTGTCCTTCACGGGATCCGCTGCCGTCGGCCACCGGATCGCCCGTGACGCGGCCCCGACCAAAGTCCTCCTCGAACTGGGCTCCAACTCCGCCCTGGTCGTCGCCGAGGACGCGGATCTCGACGCGGCCGCGGATGCGATCGTGCGCGGCGGGTACTACGCGTCCGGTCAGGCATGCATCTCGGTCCAGCGAGTCATCGCCGTCGAATCCGTCCGGCCGGCGCTTCTGGAGAAGCTCGGCGGCCGTCTCCCCACGGTGACCGTTGGCGACCCACGGGACCCTTCGACGCGCGTCTCTGCGCTCATCGACCCGAACTCCACGGCCCGCGTGCGTGAGTGGGTCGACGAGTCGGTCCACGCGGGTGCCACGATCGCCTACGCGTCCACTGGCGACGTACTGGGTCCGACTGTCCTGACCGACGTACCGTCCGGTCAACTCGCCTGGGATGAGGAGATCTTCGGGCCGGTGATCGCCGTACGGTCGGTGCCGGACATCGACACCGCGTTCCGCACGGTGAACGAGACGCGCTACGGCCTGCACGCCAGCGTCTTCACGTCGTCGCTCGACACAGCGTTCGCCGCGATCGACCGGCTCGAAGTCGGGGGAGTGGTGATCAACGAGGTGCCGGGGTTCCGGTCCGACGTCATGCCGTACGGCGGGGTGAAGGACTCCGGCATCGGCCGCGAAGGCCCACGCTTCGCGATCGAGGAACTCACCACCACCCGCATGGCGATCATCCGCCCGCGCCCATGACGAGAGGTGACGACGTGACGGACTACTCGAGGCTGTTCCGGCTTGACGGCAAGCACGCCGTGGTGATCGGCGCCGGCAGCGGAATCGGTCGAGAGAGCGCTCTGGCTCTCGCCGCTCACGGCGCCCGGGTAACCTGCGCCGACCGCGATCTCACGGCCGCCCACGAAACGGTGGCCCGCGGCAACGAATCGCTCGGCGGATCCGCGGACGCCGGTGGGCTGACGGCGTACGAGTTGGATGTGCTTGATGATGCGGCGATCGATCGGGCGGTGGGGGAGTTCGGGGCGGTCGACGTGCTGGTGTTCACGGCGGCGACCAATGTGCGGAAGCGGATCGTGGACTACTCCGGTGAGGAGTTCGATCGGGTGATCGCGCTGAATCTGCGGGCGTCGTTTCAGCTGATCCGGGCCTTCGGCAAGGAGATGGCGGCGCGGGGGAGTGGGAGCATCATCGGGTTCAGTTCGATCCGCGGTACGACGGTTGAGCCGGGGCAATCGGTGTACGCGGCAACGAAGGCCGGGCTCGTCCAGTTGCTCCGGACCGCGGCTGCCGAGCTCGGACCGTACGGCGTCCGCGCGAACGCGATCGCTCCCGGGGTCGTCGAGACACCGCTCACCGCGCAGATCAAAGCGAACCAGGCCTGGTACGACGCGTACGCACAGAAAGGCGCGCTCGGACGCTGGGCCCAGCCGGGCGAACTCGCCGGCGCGGTCGTTTACCTCGCCTCCGACGCTGCCAGCTTCGTCACCGGCAGCGTCCTCGCCGTCGACGGCGGCTGGACCGCGGT
>NZ_JBEZYF010000087.1:0-34648 GCF_040638415.1 Kribbella sp. NPDC026596
GCTCTGCCGGCGGCCGGTTAGCTAGTTCGTCCAGGGGCGGAGCTTCTCCGGGTTGCGGATCGCCCAGATGTTCGTGATGCGATCCCCGGCGATGTCGAACGCAATCACGGTCTCGGTCACGCCTTCGTACTGGATGACCAGACCCGGCTGGCCGTTGACGGTCCGCTCCACCAGCGTGCGGCCGTAGTCCAGGATGGGCAGGCCGGTGAAGTACTCGGCGACGTTCGCGCCGCCGTGGACCGGCTCGAGCGCGGCGATGACGACGCCGCCACCATCGGCGACCGCGGTGACGTCGGGGTCCAGGAGATTGACGAGGGTCGCGATGTCCGTGGCCTCCCACGCCTGTTTGAACTCACGAATGAGCTCGGCACGCCGGGCCGTCGGCGGTGCGGGAACCTGCGCGTCGCTGAGCCGGCGCCGGGCCGACGACGCCAGCTGACGGCAGGCCGCCGGGGTCCGGCCGACGATCTCGGCCACCTCCGGGAACGGGTACCGGAAGACGTCGTGCAGGATGAACGCGACCCGCTCGGCCGGCGTCATCGAGTCCAGGACGACCAGGAACGCCATGTTCACCGACTCGTCCAGCGTGACCCGATCGGCGGGGTCGGCGCCGGCCCGTCCGTCGGTGTTCTCGGGGAGCGGCTCCGGGATCCATTCGCCGACGTAGCGCTCCCGCCGGACGCGGGCCGACCGGAGCAGGTCGAGGCAGATGCGGCTGGCGACCTTGGTCAGCCACGCGCCGGGGACGTCGATCGCCGCCTGCTCGCGGCTCGACATGGCGTACCACCGGGCGTACGTCTCCTGGACCACGTCCTCCGCGTCGGCGAGTGAGCCGAGCAGCCGGTAGGCGAGGTTGATCAGCTGCCGCCGCTCGCTCATGATCGCGCTCAGGCCCGGATCGACCTGGTCGTCCCCGGTCATCGTGCTTCCCTTCGTCGGATCCACCTTTCCCCCTACGACGAAACGCCGTACCGAAGTGTGAGGTCATCACAGTCCGGGCGGATGTCTCGTCGTACTGATCATGACTACACAACACGCAACTGACGAAGCAGAAATCCGGGAGCGCGTCGAAACCCTGGTCGGCGCGATCCGGACCGGCGATATGGGGGCGGTCAAGACGATCTTCGCGCCGAACGTGGTCTCGTTCGACATCGAGGCGCCGCTGCGGCACCTGGGCGCGGAGACGAAGTGGAAGAACTGGGAGAAGGTCTTCACGATCTACCAGTTGCCGATCGACTACGAGGTCCGCGACCTCACGGTGCTCGTGGATGGCGACCTCGCGGTCTTGTTCGCCGTGAACCGGATCAGCGGCACGCTGGTGAACGGCCCCAAGACCAACCAGTGGGTCCGTTGGACAGCGGCCTGGCAGCGGATCGATGGTCAGTGGATGGTCGTCCACGACCAGGTTTCGGTGCCGACCTACTTCCCCGAGGGCCGGGCCGCGCTGGACCTCACGCCCTGAGCCACTCCGGCCAGGGACGCAGGTCGCCGGCGGTCTCGGCCAGGGCTGTCAGCGCTTCGGACGTGGTGAGCCGTCGGCTCGGCTGAGGCGTGATCAGCCCTTGCAGGCTCTTGGGCAGTTCGGCGCCCGCCTCGGCGAGCGTCTGGCCGAGGCTGTAGAGATCCATCGCGGCGGAGACCGGCGCGCAGGCTTCCTGCTCGGGGGAGGCGTATCCGACGGTTCCGACCGGGTGACCGGGTGGTTGCTCGCTCCCGATCCGGCGAGCGCTGCCGAAGTCGATGAGGACCGGACGTGCATCGCGGAGTACGACGTTCTCCGGTTTTACATCCAGGTGCGCGAGACCACGGCGGTGCAGGGCCATCAGCGCGGGGAGTAGCTGCGCACCGAGCAGTGCGGTCTCCTCGACGGTCAGGACGCCGTTCTCCTCGAGCTCGTCGGTGAGCGTCGGGCCGTCGACGTACTCGAGCAGGATGTGCGGGATGGCCTCGTCGGTTCCGTCGGCCAGCAGGCGCGGAAGGGCGGGGTGGTTGTTGCCGTCGAGGGCAGCCGTCTCTCGACGGAGCGACTTCAGGGCGCGCGGGTGGTGGATCTGGTGGGGACGGGCGGCCTTGAGTACGGCGGGGGACCAGAGAGCGACCGACCAGACCAGCCAGGTCTCGCAGCGGTGGCCGACACCGAGACGGTCCACGGCGAACGTCCCGCCCGGCAGTTCGCACCCCTCGGCCCAGTCCCAGACGGCGAGTCCGTCCTCGGTGTCGACAATCATCTGCAGGTCTCCAAGCGGTGATGCCTGCCGCCGGCTGAGCGCCGGCGGCAGGCTGTGGGTCAGCCGCGCGAGCGGCTGCGGGAACGGCTGCGGCTGCAGGATCGGGAGCGGCTACGGGACCGTCCGTGGCCGTGGTGCATGACCGGCTTGATGCGGAGCATGGTGGTCACCTCCTTCCACTGAGTTGGTGTTGGTCGAGGGAGACGACCCGGTCGGCGATGGCCGCCAGGTCGCGATCGTGGGTGACGAGCAGGACCGTGCGCTGCGCGGTCGTGGTCCGGATCGCCTCGATCACCGTGGCGGCCGAGACCGGGTCCAGGGACGCGGTCGGCTCGTCCAGCAGGACCATCGGCGCGGATGAGACCGCGGCGCGGGCGAGTGCGACCCGGCGCCGCTGACCGCCCGACAGCCGTACGCCGCTCTCGCCGAGAGGCGTGTCGTACCCGAACGGCAACCGGCCGGCGAACTCGTCCACCAGAGCAGCCCGCCCGGCCGCGATCACGCCGGCGCGAGTCGCGTTCTGGTTGCCAAAGGCAATGTTCTCGGCCACGGTCGCGTCCAGCAGCCACGGGTCCTGGGGGACGAACGCGAACCGGTCTCGCAGGCTGCGCTGGTCGCAGTCGCGCACGTCCACGCCGTCGATCAGGATCCGTCCCGCGTCGACGTCGTACAGACGCAGGAGGAGATGTAGCGCGGTGCTCTTGCCGATCCCGCTGGGCCCGAGTAGGCACACGGTCTCGCCGGCCGCGATGTCGAGGTCGAACCGGTCGAGCACCGGTCGCCTGGGCTCGTAGCCGAAGGACACCCGCTCGAACCGTAGGCCGGACCGCAGCGCCGGAGCTGGGCGGGCGTCGTACCGATCCTCGACGGCTTCGTCGCAGTCCAGGACCTCGCGAACCCGTACGGCGCTGGCATCGGCCTTCGCCAGTACGACGGACAACCGGGTCAGGCCGCGCACGGGGGAGTAGAGGTCTCGCAAGTAGGCGAGCACGACCAGCAACTGGCCCACTGTGAGGGCTCCGGACAGCACGTGCCGCCCGCCGACCACCAGCACCAGCGCGGCACCGAGCGCCAGGACGACATCGGCCATCGGGGTCCAGCGCGCGTCCACATCGATCGCTCGCAGCTCGACATCCAGTACGGCGCGATTCCGCGTGCCGAAGATCGCGGCGGCTCGATCGATCCGCCCGAAGGCCTGGACGGCGCGGACGTTCCGCAAAAGGTCGGTCGTTGCCCCCGCCAACCGTCCCGACTCGGTCCGCGCATCCTGTTGGGCAGTTCGAATCAGGCGGCGCTGCCGGACTGCCAACGCGGCCAGTACCGGCACGACCCCCAAGCCGATCAGCGCGAGCTCGGGGTCGAAGGCGAACAGCAGCACCAGGACGCCGGCGAGCATCACCGCATCGGGCAGGAACGACGTGGTCACCGCGACCACCGCGTCGAGCATCCGGCCGACGTCCGTGGTCAGGCGGGACACCAGCTCGCCGCTGCGCATCCGGTCGTGCCACCGCAGGGACCGCGTCATCGTGCGCTGGAACATCGTTGCGCGCAGCGACGCGCCGATCCGCTCGGCCGCGCCCTCGACCGTCCGCAGACTCGCCATGTCGAGGAGCCCGATGATTGTCGACAACAAGACGCTGCCGGTGGCGGCCAGCGCCAGGACGACGATCGGATCCGCCGCCGGGTTCGGACCGAGCGCGTGATCGACGGCCAGAGCCAGCGGCCACGGGCGGAGGAGAACCGCACCGACTCGCAGTACGACGAGCCCGGCCGCGGCGGCGAGTGCAGGGAACTGCACTCGGGCGGCAGGCCCGGCGACGGCGAGTGAGAGCGGAAGCTTCATGCCGACAACGGTCGTCGCCGGCTGGTCGGCCTCGGTAGTGCACCTTGGTACTACGACTGTCGTCGGGGCTGCCTGACCGCACCGGGCCACCTACGATCCCAGCATGGTGAGACTGCGACGCTCGCGCGTGGACCGTGGGCCGATCTCGACGGTCGGGCTGCTGGTGCGCTTCACCGCGGCCGGGCTGATCGTGCTGCTGTCCTTGGCCGCGCTGATCGCGCTCGTGGCGCGTCAGGCCGGCGTGGATCAGGCGACGGACTCGGCTCGGCAGGTCACCTACGTGACCGCGCGTGGAGTGGTCGAGCCGCGCTTGGACGCGGCCGTGATCGCGGGTCAGCCCGCCGCCTTGCGGTCGTTCGACACCGCGATGCGGAAGTACGTGCTGCAGGGCTCGCTGGTGCGGGTGAAGCTGTGGAATGCCGACGGCCGGATCGTCTACTCCGACGAGCCAAGGCTGATCGGGCAACAGTTCCCGCTGGGGGCCGAGGAGCAGGAGGCGCTCCAGCGGCAGGGGAGCAGTGCGTCCGAGGTCAGCGACCTGAGCCGGCCGGAGAACAAGTTCGAGATCCCGTACAAGAAGTTGCTCGAGGTGTACGTCGGCGTCCGCGGAACCAACGGGGAACCGATGCTGTTCGAGGCGTACTTCGAGTACCGGGCGGTGACCGAGGCGGGACAGGCGGCCTGGAAGCGGTTCGCGCCACCCGCGCTGGGGGCGTTGCTGGTGCTCGAGTTGGTGCAGATTCCCTTCGCCTGGTCGCTGGCCCGCCGGGTGCAGCGACAGCAGCGGGACCGGGAACGGTTGCTCCAGCACGCGGTCGACGCGTCCGACGCCGAGCGCCGCCGGATCGCGGGGGAGTTGCACGACGGCGTCGTACAGGAGCTGACCGGGCTGAACTATGCGCTCGACGCGATGCGGTTGGGTACCCCGACGGAGGGCCAACGGGCAGAGGTGATCGCGGACAGTGCAGGACGGTTGCGGGCGAGTATCGGTTCGCTCCGGTCGCTGCTCGTGGACATCTATCCGCCGAACCTCGCCGAAGAAGGCCTCGCGTCGGCGCTGGCCGAGTTGGCGGGCGGACTCGAGCGGACCGGGATCGACGTACGGCTCGAGACCGAGGGCACCGAGGAGTTGCCGCCGGCGGCCGCGGCGCTGTTGTTCCGGGCGGCGCAGGAAGTGGTCCGGAACGTGGCCGCGCACAGTGGGGCGCGGGAGGTGCTGATCAAGGCGCAGCGGGTGGACGGGCGTGGGGTGCTGATCATCGACGACGACGGTCGCGGGTTCGACGAGTCGCGACTCGATGAGCGGAGCAGCAACGGGCACCTCGGGCTACGCTCGATCGGCGACCTGCTCGCCGAGTCGGGTGGCACGCTGACGGTCCGGGCCGCGCCCGGTCAGGGGACACGGGTGGAAGCCGAGGTGCCGGTGTGATCCGGGTGTTGATTGTCGACGATCATGCGATCGTCCGGACCGGCCTGTCCCAGCTGCTCGGTACGGCGGACGACATCGAGCTGGTCGGGGCCGCGGGGGATGGTGCCGAGGCCGTGGCGATGGCGGCCGAGCTGCGGCCGGACGTCGTACTGATGGATCTGTCGATGCCCGGCACGGACGGGATCGCTGCGACGGGGCAGATCGTGGCGGCCGATCCCGGGGTGCATGTGCTGGTGCTGACGTCGTTCAGCGATCAGGCGCGCATCCTCGACGCCTTGCAGGCCGGAGCCGAGGGATACCTCCTGAAGCACAGTGAGCCTGAGGTGATCCTGGCCGGAGTGCGCGAGATCGTGGCCGGTGGGTCGCCGCTGGACCCGAAGGCGGCACGGGTGTTGCTGACCAATCGGCGCAGCCCAGGCCCCGAGACCAAGCTGACCGACCGCGAGCAGGAGGTCCTCGACATGGTCGGCGCCGGCCTGCCGAACAAGACGATCGCGCGCCGGCTCGGCATCAGCGAGCGGACGGTCAAGGCACATCTGACAAACGTGTACCAGCGCCTCGGCGTGACCGACCGCACCCAAGCCGCGCTATGGGCCCAGCGGCAGCGCCGCGAGGAGTAGGTACTAGTACCAAGGTCCGATGGTGCCCGCCGCCCGCCTGCGACAGGATCGACGCATGGACTCGGAAGACCTACGCCGCCGACCGGTCGTGCTGCGCACCGGCGGCGACGATGCCGAGCCGACGCGACGGCCGGTGCGATACCTCGCGTGGGCCGGCACCGGGCTGCTCGGCCTGGTGGCCGCGGCCGGTCTGGTCGCCGGGGGTACGGCGGTCTGGTCCGCCTTCGACCCGGGTACGCCGGGCCAGTCGCCGGCACCACTGTGGTTCGCACCCCCGGAAACCATCACGCCCCAAAGCTCGAAGGTCACGCCCACCATCACGCCGAAGACCATCGAACCTGGTGACGACAAGGGTGGCGAGCGGACGAAACCCACCTCGAGCACGTCGACCTCAGGGAAGTCCGGTTCGGGTAGATCCGGCTCGTCCGATGACAAGTCCGGCCATCACTGACCTGAGGCCAGCTCCGCAACGATCTGGGTGCCAGTGGTCCCCGCGATCACCGCGGCAGTCTCGTCGAGGGATCCGACCGCGGCCCGGCCTTTGGTCGCTTCCACGAACCGTGCGGCGGCACGAACCTTCGGCCCCATCGACCCCTCGGGGAAAGTGAGGGCCGCGAGGTCCGCGACCGTGATCTCATGCAAGGGGCGCTGCTTCGGGGTCCCGTAGTCCAGATAGACGGCCGGGACGTCGGTCAGCATCACGAACAGGTCGGCCCGGAGCTCGGTCGCGACCAGCGCCGCGGTCAGATCCTTGTCGACGACGGCCTCGACTCCGGCGAGTCCCGAATTTCTCTCCACCACGGGGATGCCCCCGCCTCCGGCCAGGATCACAGTCATGCCGTTGCGGAGGAGTACGTCGGCGGCATCGAGCTCCACGATCCGACGTGGTTCGGGGGACGCGACCACGCGGCGCCACTGTGAGCCGTCCTGCCGGAAGGTCCACCCCGAGGTCGACTCCAGCAACTGCGCGTGGTCCTCGGGATAGCCGGTCCCGACGTACTTCGTCGGCGTACCGAAAGCGGGATCCGTCGCGGCGACCACCGTCTGCGTGACCAGCGTGACCGCTCGCCGAGCCAGGCCGGCGTTGCTGAGTGCCTGCTGGATCCAGTACCCGATCACGCCCTGGGTCTCCGCGACGAGGTCACTCAGCGGATACGGCTTCGACAGCGCGGGATCCGCCGTACTCTCCAGCGCGAGCAGCCCCACCTGCGGTCCGTTGCCGTGCACGATCACCACCTCGTGCTCAGCCGCCACGGCCGCCAACGCCGGCGCCGCCACGGCCAGATGCGCGACCTGCACGTCGGCGTCCGGCCGCTCCCCGCGCCGCAACAACGCATTCCCCCCGAGCGCGATCACCATCCGCATACCTTCAGCGTCGCACGCAGCTCCACAGATCAGGTCCTCTGGCATGACGGACAGGGACCTTCGACCCTGATCCGGCCCGCTCAGCGGATGAGCTCAACTGCGCGGCTCGGCGAGTGGCGCGCGCAGTTCGAGGACGGTGCCTCGCGGCTGTTTCCTCTGCAGCCGCACGGCACCGCCTAACGCTTCGGCCCGGTCCCGCAGGTTGCGCAGGCCGCTCTGGTGATCGGTGGCGGCCACACCGACACCGTTGTCGCTGACGCGCGTGATGACCTCGGTCGGGGTCGCGGTGACCTCGACGCTGACCTCGGTGGCTTCGGCGTGGCGTACGACGTTCGACAGCGCCTCCCGGATCGCGGCGAGGATCTGCGGCCGGACGGTCACGGGTACGACGGCGTCGACCGGGCCGGTGCAGGTCAGTCCGGCGCGGAACCCGAGCGGTTCGGCGTACTCGGCGACCAGGGCCTGGATATCGGAGCGGAGCGATCGGCGGCTGGGGCGGTGGTGCAGCTCGAAGATCGCCGCACGCAGATCACGGATGGTGGTGTCGATGTCCTCGATGGCCCGGCCGAGGCGTTCGTGGACCTCGGCGTCCACCATCCTGCGGATGCCCTGCAGTTGCAGCCCGGTCGCGAACAAACGCTGGATCACCAGATCGTGCAGGTCCCGGGCGATCCGGTCGCGTTCCTCCAGAACGGCGACCATCGCGTGGTCGCGGAGCGCCTGGCCACGATCCAGCACCAGGGTCGCCTGTGCCGCGAACATCTTGACCAGGTCGCTGTTCCCGTCGAGCGCAGTGGCTCCGACGACCAGCAGGCCGCCTACCGAGGCGGATGACGGTGAGAGCGGAGCGACGGCGGCCGGTCCGATCTCCGGGATGTCGGCAATGGTGACTCGGTCGCGAGGCACCTCGTGATCCAGCCCGGGGATCTGCTTGCCGACGTATTTGGTCAGTTCCGGAGGTCCGTCGAGGGCCTCGATCACCAGGTCGTGGCCGTCGGTCAGCAGGACGGCGCCGACGCGCGCGCCGGTGAGTTCGCGAGCCCGGCGGGCGATCAGCCGGAGGGCGTCGCGCTGATCGAAGTCGCCGAGCAGGAGCTGGGTGATCTCCGCGGTCACCTCGTGCAGGCGCTGTGTCCGCTCGCCCGACTCCTGATCGCTCACGATGTCACGGTACGGAAGCCCCTGCGGCTTTGGAACGCCTCTTCCCCCTACTTCTCCCTTCTTTCCTTCGAACCCCAACTTCTCTCTTCTTTCCCTTCGAATCTTTCCCTTCGAAGCTGTTGCTTCGGGCATCAATGGGCGCGGCGGCCGCTGACGGACTCGGTACCGAGCCGGATCAGCTGCCGGTCGCGAAGCCGCAGCCACGACGGCGCGGTCCCCGCGAGCTCGGCCGCCTCGCCCTCGGGGACGGCGGACAGATGGCCGATCGCGGTCACCGTCCAGCCGTGCCGCCGCTCCAGGTCGATGTCGTCCACCTCGAACGCGACCACGTCGCCCCGGTGCGCCGCCCGGAGCCATTCGCAGTCGTCGGACGCGAACACGATCGTGTCGCCGTCGACACAGAACGCGACCAGCCGGACCACCGGCAGGCCGCCTTGGGTGAACACGAGCCGCCCGACCGGGACCGAGGACAGCAGCCGGAGGCACTCCGGCCCGTCGAGGATCTCCAGGCCGGCATCGTCGTAGGTGTGCATCAGATCCTCCACGGCCGGTCTACGCTGAGCGATACAGCTGCTTCAGGGGGGAGCGACAAGCTATGGCCATCACGGTGTTCCTGCTCGATGACCACGAGGTGGTGCGGCTCGGCTTGCGGCAGCTGCTGGAGGGCGAGCCGGACATCGAGGTGGTCGGCGAGGCGTCGACCGCGGCGCAGGCGACCACCCGGATCCCGGCACTCCAGCCTGATGTCGCCGTCCTCGATGTCCGCCTCGGCGACGGCGACGGGATCACCGTGTGCCGGGAGATCCGGTCGGCGATGGACAAGCCGCCGGCCTGCCTGATGCTGACCTCGTTCTCCGACGAGGAAGCCCTGTTCACCGCGATCATGGCCGGGGCGGCCGGCTACCTGCTCAAGCAGGTCAGTGGCACGGACCTGATCGGAGCGGTACGGCGTTTGGCCGCGGGGGAGTCGCTGCTCGACCCGGCCATGACTGCCCTGGTCCTGGAGCGGCTGCGGAACCCGGTCGACGTGGACGACGACCCGCGCTACGAGTCCCTGACCGAGCAGGAACGCCGGATCCTCGACGAGATCGC
Organism: Kribbella sp. NPDC026596; assembly: GCF_040638415.1. Classification (NCBI taxonomy): domain Bacteria; kingdom Bacillati; phylum Actinomycetota; class Actinomycetes; order Propionibacteriales; family Kribbellaceae; genus Kribbella; species Kribbella sp. NPDC026596. Next base: position 9,739 of record NZ_JBEZYF010000087.1, read on the forward strand.
GGCCGGCAAGACCAACCGGCAGATCGCGGAGAGCATGTTCCTGGCCGAGAAGACGGTGAAGAACTACGTCTCCGGGCTGCTCCGCAAGCTCGACATGGAGCGCCGGACGGAGGCAGCCGTGTACGCCGTCGAACGCGCGAAGCGGCGCCCGAAGACCTGACCCACGCTGTCTGCGGGCCCCGGCCGGTCGGTTAGCAAGTACGGATGCGGCGTCCACTGATGTGCTCCGGTTCGATGACTACGAGGATCTCCTGGTCGTCGCCCGCCCACGGATCCGTGCCTGAGCGCCACGTCACCGTCTCCTGCAGTGAGCCGTGCCGGCGGCGCCCCGAGACCAGCACGCTCCAGCCGTCCCGCGCGGCCCCGTCCAGCCGATCCACCTCGAATGCCACCGGACCATCGCCGTACCGCGCGATCGCCGTGGCGGCCCCGGTCCGGAAGACGAACTGCCGGCCGTGCACCGTGTAGGTGACCGATCGCACCGACAACCGGCCGGCCAGCTCGAAAGCCAGCCGGCCGGTGCCGCCGGGGGCGAGCAGCTGGAGGCACTCGTCCTCACGCAGGTGATCCAGCACGGGGTGGCGGGCGGCGAGTCCACGGACGGGCGAGGTCCGTGGACCGAGACGGTCGGAAACGGTTGCGTCCAGTGCACCGGCCAGCCGGATCAGCGCGCCTGCTGTCAGCTGTTCCGCCTCCTGCGATGCGTCGACCTGCGGCTCGGTCCATGCGGACCCCTCCTGCCGCGCGAGCCCGAGCGACACCCCCGGCTCCGACTGGTCCCTCCCCTGCGGAGACCGGGATCGGCCGGACGCTGTCATCGAACACTCCCTTTCCTGCCGTCTGCCGCCCATCCAACCGTCGCCACGCCGGGCTCCGGCAGAGCCAGATGTCCTCAGCGGGAAGGACCGAAGGCCCGAAGTGTCGGGTCGAGGGGTACGCCGATCGTCTGCAGGGTGAGAGTTGTTCCACCAGACCGACCGGAAGCAGGTGTGCGGGTGAGGTATGTGTTGATGTTCGTCGAGACCGAGGCGTACGCGAAGGAGTTCGAGGCGATGACGCCGGACGAGCGGGAGCTGGCCTTGCAGCGGGTGACGCAGTGGTTCGACGACCACCGGGACAAGCTGCGCGGTGGCAGCAAGCTGCAAGGGGCCGGATCGGCGACCACGGTCCGGTTCGACGGCGGCGTACCGATGACGACCGACGGGCCGTTCATGGAGGGCAAGGAGGTGATCTCCGGGTTCAGCGAGATCGAGGTCGACGACCTGGACGAGGCGCTGCGGATGGTGAAGACCTGGCCGGCCTGCCCGGTCGTCGAGATCCGGCCGGTCGCGTTCATGAACACCACCGGGGCTTCGTGAGCACTGAAGACGAGCTGGCTCGCGTGGTCCGAGACCACGCGAGCCAGCTGGCCGGGGCGCTGGTTTCCTTGCTCGGCGACTTCTCCGCCGCCGAGGACCTGGTCCAGGACGCCGTCGAGATCGCCCTGTGGCGCTGGCCGGTCGAGGGGATTCCGGAGCGGCCCGACGCCTGGCTGTTCACGGTCGCCCGCCGCCGTGGTTTCGACGTACTGCGCCGACAGCAGAACTACCGCGCCAAGCTGGCCCAGCTGCAGCTTCCCGTGCAGCCCGCGGCTGACGACCGGCTGCGGCTGATCTTCACCTGCTGCCACCCGGCGCTGGCTCGCGAGGCGCAGATCGCGCTCACGTTGCGAGTGGTCTGCGGACTGACCACCGCGCAGATCGCGGCCGCGTTCCTGGCGTCCGAGTCGGCCGTCGCGCAGCGGATCACCCGGGCGAAGCGGAAGATCACCGAGGCCGGAATTCCGTACCGCATACCGCGCGACGACGAACTTCCCGACCGCCTCACCGAGGTACTCACGGTCATCTACCTGCTCTTCAACGAGGGCTACCTGTCCAGCACCGCCGACCGCGTTCACTCGCGCGATCTGGTCGACGACGCCGAGTGGCTCACTGCCCTACTCCACGGCCTGCTGCCGAACGAGCCCGAGATCGCCGGCCTGCTCGCGCTGATCCGCCTGCACCGCGCCCGTACGGCGGCCCGCTTCACGACCACCGGCGAGCTGATCCTGCTCGAGGACCAGGACCGCGTCCGCTGGGACCACGCCGCCATCGCCGACGCGACCACTTTGCTGACCCGTACCGCCCGACGCCATCGCGCGCCCGGTCCGTACCAACTGCAAGCAGCCATCGCCGCCTGCCACAGCGAGGCCCCGATCTGGGCGGCGACGGACTGGGAGCAGATCCTCGTCCTCTACGACATGCTGCTGACCCTGCAGCCGACGCCGGTCGCCCGCCTGCATCGCGCCATCGCATTTGCCTACGTCAACGGCCCGCAGGCCGCGCTCAGCCAACTCGACGAGTTGTCGACGGATCTGCAGGCGTATCCGTTGTTCCACGCGACCCAAGCACAGTTCTTCCGCGATCTCGGTCGCGACGCCGAGGCTGACGCCGCCAACCATCGAGCTGCGGACCTGACCACCAATCCCGCCCAGCTCGGCCTCCTCCAGGAGCGCCTGGCCCAGTGAGCCAGCATCCTTGAGCCATGGGTGCTCAGGGGCGGGCGAACGGCTGTGGTTTCTGGACTGGCTGCGCGTGCTGGCAGTGTTCGGCGTGTTCGTGTTCCACTCCCTGCGCCCGTTCGACGACGCCGACTGGCATGTGAAGAACGCGGACCGCAGCGAGGGCATCTCGATCGCGATCGCCTTCCTCGGACTGTGGGGCCTGGCGTTGCTCCGCGGCGTCAAACGCTCCGCAGTACCGACACCACAACCCCGAGGATGACCGCGTTGTCGCCGTCGATGACGTCGTACGCCGGGTTCCGCGGCTCGAGGTACACGTGGCCGTTGCGGCGGCGGTACACCTTGACGGTCGCCTCCTCGTCGATCATCGCGGCGACGATCTGACCCGAGTGGGCCTCGGATTGCTGCCGGATCACGACGATGTCGCCGTCGCAGATCGCGGCGTCGATCATCGACTCGCCGCGGACCCGCAGGCCGAACACATTGCCGCGCCCGGTCAGCCCGCGCGGGAGCTGCAGTACGTCGTCCACGTGCTCGACCGCGGCGATCGGCGTACCGGCCGCGATGTCACCGACCACGGGTACCGGCACCGAGTCGTCGGAGTCCCGCGCGGTCGGCCCCTGGAGGAACATCCGTACGTCGATCGGCCGCGACACCGACGGGCTGCGCCGCAGGAAGCCCTTGTCCTCCAGGCTGGCCAGGTGCTTCGACACCGAGGACGAGGAGCGCAGTCCGACCGCGTCACCGATCTGCCGGCTGCTCGGCGGATAGCCGTACCGCGTCACCCAGTCCCGGATCACCACCAGGATCCGTTGCTGCCGCTCCGGGAGTGCGCCGGTGTCGAGGTCGCCGAACAGATCGAGATCAGTCACCGCGAAATCCTAGAGCGCCCAGGCCCGCGGATCCGCACCCGACCCGCAGGTGGTCCGCATCTAAACTCTTGGCGGATGTGCCGGGAGCGCACCTACGATCGGCCGGGTGAGCGCTCCCTCGGAAGCTGTCCTGGATGCCTTCGGGCTGTCGGAACACCCCGTCCTCCTGCCGGGCGGGCAGGGTGAGACGTGGCGGTCCGGCGCGGTCGTGCTGAAGCGGGCCGGATTGGTGGCGGAGAGTCTGTGGCGCGCTGACGTGCTGGATGGGCTGCCGGAATCCACCGAGTTTCGGGTGGCACGTCCGGTGCGCAGCCGAGGTGGCGAGTGGATCGCGCACGGCTGGGAGGCATCCCAGTTGCTGGCCGGTGCGACGGATGTCCGGCGGCAGGACGACGTACTGACAGCTGGGTCCGCTTTCCATGCGGCCGTTGCCGGGCTGCTACGGCCGGGGTTTCTCGACGAGCGTGACGACGCTTGGTCGTACGGCGATCGGGTCGCGTGGGACGAGGAGTCGGCCGGCGGGAGTCCGGCGTACCAGGACTTGGTCTCGGGGCTCGTGAAAGCTCGTCGGCCGGTCGACCTGGTGGCGCAGGTGGTACACGGCGATCTGCCGGGGAATGTGATGTTCGCCAACGGGTTGCCGCCGGCGATCATCGACTGGCCGGTGTACTGGCGGCCGCCCGCGTGGGCGTCGGCCGTCGCCGTCGCCGACGCCCTCTGCTGGTACGACGCCAAGCCTGACCTGGCAGCGCGTTGGTCAGACCTCCCGGAGTGGGGCCAGATGCTGGTCCGAGCGCTCATCTACCGCATAGCGACCGACGAGGCGCTCGGTGGCGCCGAGGTCTGGACGACCGATCGCCGTGCGGTCTACGAACCCGCGATCGAGGTCGCGCTTGCGTACGTCGGCTGATCCCGCCGTCACGCAGAGAATCACGGTCGATAGCATCCGGGTATCGAAGCGAGTGCCGGAGCCTCTTCGACAAGGAGTGGGCACTGGCTTTGACTTGGGGGATTGAAGGGTTGGGTCTGGGGGCCGCACTTTCCGCCGGATCACACCGTCCGTCTGAAAGTGAGGAGCATTGTGAGGCTGTTCAGACCTGGGGTGCTGGCACTTGCCCTTGGACTCGTGGCCGGACTGATCACCACCGGCCCGGCCGACGCCGACGAGACGCAGACCGTCTCGTACCACGGCTATGAAGTCACTGTTCCGGCCAGTTGGCCGGTCATCGATCTGTCCACCGACCCGACCGCCTGTGTCCGGTTCGACCGTCAAGCCGTCTACCTCGGCCGCAGTACTGCGCAAGCCGACTGCCCGGCGGATGCGGTCGGCGGGAGCTCGGGGCTCGTCCTCGAGCCGCTGACCACGGCGCAGCCGTCCAGCGACGGCCTGCTGCGTCGCGCGATCACGGATGCCGGCGTACTCGCGACGGCGTACTACGCACCTGGTGCCGAGCAGACGGCGAACGCCGTACTGGCGACTGGACGCGTCGTCTCGAAGTCGCAGTCCGCGCGGGTCGCCCAGCAGGCCGCGGTCACACCGTCGATCGTTGCCACTGGCAACTTCGCCGGATATGGGTTCGACACGTGCGCGGCGCCGACGCAGGCGTCGATGGACGCTTGGCGGCCCAGCTATCAGGGTGTCGGCATCTACATCAGCGGTGGTCTGCGAAAGTGTGCCCAGCCCAACCTGACCGCTGACTGGGTGTCGGCGAACGCGAGCAAGGGCTGGCAGTTCCTGCTGATCGACGTCGGCATGCAGGCGCCCTGCACGACCTACAAGAGCCTGATGTCGTCGGTCCCGTCCACCGCGCTGACGCAAGGCCGGAACGCCGCGATCAACGCGGTTGCCGCCGCGCAGGCACTCGGGTTCGCGCAGCGGAGTGCGATTTACAGCGACATCGAGCCGTATGCCTCGACCGCCGCATGCAAGGCAGCCGTCCTGTCCTATCTGAGCGGCTGGACGCAGGAGCTGAACTCCCGCGGCTACCTCGGCGGCGCGTACGTCGGTGCGGCCACGGGTGGCGTGGACCTGTCCAGCGCTTACGCGAGTACGGCGTACACGCGGCCGGACAACCTGTGGTTCGCGCACTGGAACACGACGATTCCGGTGGGGACCAGCCCGTACATCCCCGCGACGTACTGGAACAACCACCAGCGGGTGCACCAGTTCGTCGGCGACACGTCGGAGACGCACGGCGGCGTGACGATGTCGGTCGACCGGAACTACCTGAACCTCACCGCGCCACCGCCACCGGTCACCAGCTTCAAGGTCACGGGTGGTGTCACGGTCGCAACGTTGCAGTGGGGCATGCCCGCCAACACCACGCTCGGCCAGATCATCATCCGCGGCGCGTCCGGTTCGACCGCGCCGCAGCTACCGACCGCCGGTGCGGCGATCTACAACGGTACGGCGAGTTCGTTCGCGCTGACCGGTCTGGTGAACTCGGGCAGCTACGCGTACCGGATCTGGGTGAAGGACAGCAAGGGCAAGATCGGGCCCGGGGTCGATGTCCGACTGATCGGGACGAAGACGACGATCGCGGCCGGCGCGGCCTCGATCATGTACACCGGGTCGGTCACGCTGACGTCGGTTATCACGCGGCTCAACGATGCGACCAGGCTGAGCGGCGTACCGGTGGTGCTGTTTTCGAAGGCGAAGAACGCGACGAAGTGGACGACGGCCGCGGTGCTGACGTCGGACGCGAACGGTGTCGTCACGTCGGTGCAGAAGCCGGCGGTCTCGACGTACTACATGTGGGGCTACAACGGTGCCGTCGGCCTGTTGGGGACGCGGAGCTCGGCTGCGCTGGTCGAGGTCAAGCCGGCGATGTCGGGGTACCTCACTCCGGCGATCAAGCTCGGCGAATCCGTGCTGCTGTACGGCTATCTCAACCCGCCGCACGCCGGTACGACGGCTTACCTGCAGCGCCGGTCGGGCACGAGCTGGGTCGCGGTGACGTCGGTCAAGCTCACGACCAACGGCAAGTACGGCTTCAGCATCAAGCCGACCGCACGCGGTACCTACACGTACCGCGTGGTGTGGTTCGCTGACGCCGATCACGCGGGGACGCAGACACCGTCCAAGGTGCTGACGGTCAGCTGACCTGGTCCAGGTCGGCCGCCACACGCCGCGCGATCTCGATCGCGTGCGCCGCCAGCGGCGAGTGTGTGCGGCCGGCCTGCCAGAGCAGGTAGATCTCTCTGGCGGGCAGTGCCGGTTCGAACTCGTGGAGAGCCAGGCCGGCCTCGTTCGGGTAGACGGCGAGGAGCGGCATCACGGCCGGGGCGAGACCCGCTCGCACCATCGCGAGCAGGGCCTCGTTTCCGGCCGTGCGGAACACGAACTCGGGGCGGATGCCCTGCTGGGCGAGGAAGCGCTCGACGTTGGCCTGATCGCAGATCGCCGGATGCGCGACGATCGGCAGCCGGTCGAGCTGCTTCGGCGCGACCGGCCCGGGTGGAAAGTCACCCGGGCGGGCGACCAGGACGTGCGGGTCGTCGAGCAGTTTGAGGTGGTCGATGTCGACGTCGCCCGGGCCGTCGGCCGGCCCGTCGAAGAACATCAGGTCGAGGCCGGTGAGGTCCGGTACGTCGGTCTCCTCCTCGAACAACCTGATCTCGCAGCCGGGATGTGCCTCGTGCAGCTCGCGGATCACGGTCGGCAGCAGCACGTTGGAGACGGTCTGGAAGGTGCCGATGTCGATCCGGCCGTCGCCGGCGCGGAAGCGCTCCACGGCGTCCGACATCGCGTCGGCCCGGCGGAGCAGCTCGCGTCCGTGGTCCAGCAGGACGGCGCCCAATCTCGTGATGCGGACCGGCTTGGGGCCGCCCGGCCGGTCGAACACCGCTCCGCCGGCGGCCTTCTCGAGGACAGCGATCTGCTGGCTGACACTCGACTGGGTGTAGCCGAGCTTGGTCGCGGCGCGGCCGAACGATCCCTCGTCGGCGACGGCCACCAGGGTCGCGAGATGACGCAGCTCGTACATAGTTCGCAGACTATCGCTGATGGCGATCTAAATCATCAGAAACAATCGCTTTTCGTGATGGCGTTCCGCTTCTACGGTCAAGGACATGACTACTGAGAAGCTGTACCCGGTCAACGGAGCCGATATCTGTGCCGAGACGTTCGGTGACCCCGCCGACCCGGCGGTGCTGCTGATCCACGGAGGTTCCGCCTCGATGCTCTGGTGGGAGACTGAGCTGTGCAAGCGGCTCGCCGGCCGTGGGCGGTATGTGATCCGCTACGACCAGCGCGACACCGGCCGATCGACGTCGTACCCGGTGGGGAAGCCGCCGTACTCGATGCGAGATCTGGCCGCGGACGCGGTAGGTCTGTTGGATGCCTTGGGCATCGACCGCGCGCATGTGGTCGGGCAGTCGATGTCCGGCGGCACGGCCCTCATACTCGGCGTCGATTACCCGTCGCGCGTCGCGTCGCTGACCTTCGTCTCCACGAGTACGGGCGCTGACGACCTGCCGGCGCCGTCGGTGGCGCAGATCGAGCCGCCCGACTTCGCTGACCCGGCCACGGTGGAGGAGTACGTCGTACGGGCGATCGAGGCGGAGGCCGCCGGACACTTCGACGAGGACGCGGCCCGCGACCTGGTACGACGGGACATGGCCCGGGCTCGGGACTACGAGGCGTCGTTGACGAACCACTATGCGATGACGTTCGACGGGCCGGTCAACGGTGGGTTCGGTGACTTGTCGATGCCGGTGCTGGTGGTGCACGGCTCGTCGGATCCGGTCTTCCCGTTGCCGCACGGCGAGGCGATCCGCGACGCCGTGCGCGACGGCCGACTAGTCGTCGTCGAGGGCGCGGGGCACGGGATTCCGGCTGAGCTGTGGGACGTGTTGATCGACGCGGTCGCCGATCACACCGGGAGCCGGTGATGCGATCCGCGGTGTGGGTGCCGTTGTTCGACGAACTCGCGGATCCGCTGACCGTGGCGCGGCTGGCGGCCACCGCGGAGGAGGCCGGGTGGGACGGGATGTTCGTCTGGGACCAGCTGTGGTGGCGGGAGCCGGTCGCGGCCGTCGCCGATCCGTGGATCACGCTGGCCGCGATGGCCACTGCGACCGAACAGTTGCGGATCGGGCCGATGGTGACGCCGGTCGCCCGCCGGCGGCCGGTGAAGCTGTTGCGTGAGGCAACAACACTCGACCTGCTGTCCGGTGGGCGTCTCACGCTCGGTGTCGGCCTCGGGAGCGATCGGTTCGCGGGTGAATTCTCCCGGTCGGGGGAGGAGGTCGACGATCGCGTCCGGGCCGAGCAACTCGACGAGTCCCTGCAGATCCTGACGGCCGGGTGGACAGGTGAGTCGGTCTCGCATCACGGCAACCACTACACGGTCGACTCGGTCCGCTTCCTGCCGCGCCCCGAGTCCGGCCGGATCCCGATCTGGATAGCCGGGTTTCCCGGCAACCAGAAGCCGATCCGCCGGGCCGTTCGCTACGACGGGTTCTTCCCGGTCAACCTGACGTCACCGGACCAACTGGCCGACGTGGTGGCCACGCTGGAGTCTCTCCGAGGATCGCTGAGCGGCTTCGACATCGCGGTCGCCGTGTCGCCGTCGACCGACGTACGGCCGTACTCGTCGGCCGGGGCCACCTGGTGCCTGACCGACTTCGATCCGGCGACTCTCCGGTTGGCCGACGTACAGGCAGTGATCGCGGCCGGACCGGCTGGGTGACCGCCAAGGCTGTTGCTGTGGGCGCGGGCGGGTGTCTAATCAAAGGGATTGTGGGTACCCCCGCACGCGGGAACGGTCCACGGGAGGGCGCATGGCCAGTGTCAGCGAACGCACCGGGATAGCTGAACGTACCGGTCCGGTATCCGTCGGACCGGTACGGCGGCCGCTCGGGCAGGTGATCGGACGGTTGCTGTCGACGACCGACCACAAGGTGATCGGTCAGCTGTACCTGGTCACGTCGTTCGTGTTCTTCCTGATCGCCGGCGTGATGGCGCTGATCATCCGCGCCGAGCTCATCGAGCCCGGTATGCAGATCGTGAACGAAGAGGTCTACAACCAGCTGTTCACGATGCACGGCACGATCATGCTGCTGCTGTTCGCGACGCCGCTGTTCGTCGGCTTCGCGAACGTCATCATGCCGGTGCAGATCGGCGCCCCCGACGTGGCGTTCCCGCGGCTGAACATGTTCAGTTACTGGCTGTTCCTGTTCGGTGGCCTGATCACGCTGGCGGCGTTCGGGACGCCTGGCGGTGCGGCTGACTTCGGCTGGACGGCGTACTCGCCGCTCTCGAACGGAGAGCGCTCTCCCGGTGTGGGCGGCGACCTGTGGGTCATGGGTCTGTGGATGGCCGGTCTGGGCACGATCCTGGGTGGCGTCAACTTCGTGACGACGATCATCACCATGCGTGCACCCGGTATGACGATGTTCCGGATGCCCATCTTCTGCTGGAACATCCTGGTCACGTCGATCCTCGTGCTGATCGCGTTCCCGATCCTGGCCGGTGCGCTGCTGATGCTGGAGGCGGATCGAGCCCTAGGGGCTCACGTTTTCGACGCGGGCAATGGCGGGCCGATCCTGTGGCAGCACCTGTTCTGGTTCTTCGGGCATCCCGAGGTGTACATCATCGCCTTGCCCTTCTTCGGCATCATCACCGAGATCCTGCCGGTGTTCAGCCGCAAGCCGGTCTTCGGCTACATCGGCCTGGTCAGCGCGACGCTGGGGATCGGACTGCTGTCGATCGCGGTCTGGGCACACCACATGTTCGTCACCGGCGCGGTGAACCTGCCGTTCTTCTCGTTCATGACGTTCTTGATCGCGGTCCCGACCGGGGTGAAGTTCTTCAACTGGATCGGCACGATCTGGGGCGGCTCGGTGTCGTTCGAGACGCCGATGCTGTGGTCGGTGGGCTTCTTGGTGACGTTCCTGTTCGGTGGTCTCACCGGGATCATCCTGGCGTCGCCGGCCTTGGACTACCAGCTGTCCGATACCTACTTCGTAGTCGCGCACTTCCATTACGTGGTCTTCGGCACGGTCGTGTTCGCGATGTTCGCCGGGTTCTACTTCTGGTGGCCGAAGATGACCGGGCGGATGCTCGACGAGCGGCTCGGGAAGCTGCACTTCTGGTTGCTGTTCTTCGGCTTCCACACCACGTTCCTGGTGCAGCACTGGCTGGGTGTCGAGGGCATGCCTCGCCGGTACGCCGACTACAGCTTCAATGACGGCTTCACCACCCTGCACCAGGTGTCCAGCGTCGGTGCCTTCGTCCTGGGCATCTCCACCCTCCCGTTCCTCTACAACGTCTACAAGTCCCGCAGGAACCCACTCGTAAAGGTGGACGACCCGTGGGGCTGGGGCCGGTCGCTGGAGTGGGCCACCAGTTGCCCACCCCCACGCCACAACTTCGACCAACTCCCGAGAATCCGCTCCGACAGCCCCGCCTTCGACTACCACCACCAAGAACTCACCACCACCACCCCAGCCCAAAACCTCCTGACCCCCGACGAATAGCCCAACCTCAACCGGGAACGCCTCGCCCGTGGGCGCAGATGGGGTGGGGACGAGTAGCTCCAGCTCTTCCGCCCACCGCCGCCGTGGGAGCGGGTGAGTTGGCATCAGCGAGGCTGGCTTGGTGGTCGGGTTAGGGGAGTTGGTTGTGGAGGGTGGTTAGGAGGGTTGCGGTCTCTTGGGGTGGGGTGCTCGTGGTGGAGAGGACGTCCAGGGCTTCGGTGTAGATCTCGACGTCGTCGCGTTTGTCGAGGTAGAGGGCACTCGTGAGGTGCTCGAGATAGACGATGTCGGGGAGGTCGCGCTGGGGGAAGCGGAGGAGCGTGAAGGCTCCACCCGTCGCGGCGTGACCTGGGCTGTTCAGCGGGATGATCTGCAGGGTGATGTTGGGGCGCGTGATCGCCTCGCGGAGGGCGTCGAGTTGGTTGCGAAGGACCTCGGGACCGCCGATCGGGCGGTGCAGGACGGACTCCTCGATCACTGCCCACAGCTTGAGGGGCGGCTCGCGGTCGAGCACGCGCTGCCGCCGGGTCCGGAGCGCGACGATACGCTCGACCTCATCGTCGGCCCGCGCATTGCCCGGCGTCAGCCGCGCCACCGCCCGCGCGTAGTCGGCCGTCTGCAACAGCCCCGGCACGAACTGGATCTCATACGTCCGGATCAGCTCCGCCGCCGCCTCGAGCCCGAGATAGGCATCGAACCAGTCGGGCGTGACATCGCCGTACCGATGCCACCAGCCGCGATCATTCGCCTCACGAGCCAGCTCCAGCAGCCGATCCCGCTCCCGCGCGTCAGTCACGCCGTACAAGCTCAGCAGGTCCTCGACGTCACGTTCCTTGAAACCGACCCGCCCGAGCTCCAGCCGGCTGATCTTCGACTCCGACCCCCGGATCGCCCAGCCGGCGTCGGTCCGGCTGACCCCGGCGCGCTCGCGCAACCGCCGCAGATGACTGCCCAGCATCATCCGCAACGCCGTCGGCCCCACTACGCCCTGCCCCGCCATTGAGCCAGTCTACATCATTATCGAACATATGTTCCCCTGCGTTCCTGGTTCCGCAGCGGACACCGTGTGATGTCTCAGGACATCGGTGACAGTTCTGTATCAGGACATCGGTGACGGTTGATGTGTCAGGACATCGGTGACGTTTCAGCCGGTTTTGGGCGCTGTCCGGGAGGTCGGCCGTTGCAGCGGTAAGTCACTCCGGGCGCCGGTTTGGTGTGCTCGATGAGCTTGGTCAGGCTCACGCGGCTGGCCCCGCTGGTGGAACGTCTATCGGGCTGTGAGATACGGGAGTTGGCGCGTCGATCGCCAGCTCAGAGACCTCATGTAGGAGCTGCAAGCACCTCACCGATGGCGTGCCGCGCATCGTTCGCCAGCGCCGGGTTGGTGTCCTTGTGACACGCCAACACGATCAAGGCCTGTGACAGCACGCGACCGCGTCCGCGGAGCCACGTCGCGTCGTTCACGTCCAGCGCCGCACGGAACTCGTCGCGGACGCTCGCGGGCAGCAGGTACCACACGGGAAACATGTCGCACGCCGGATCGCCGACACCGCACGTCTCGAAGTCGAGCACCGCGGTCAGCCGGCCCTCCGCCGAGACGAGCAAGTTGCTCGGCATCAGGTCCGAGTGCACCCACACCTCGCGCCCGTCGTACGGCGCCGCGAGCGACTCCTCCCACGATGCCAGCGCTGCGCGAGTGTCGATCAGGCCATCCAGCTCGCCGATCGCCTTCCGCGTCGAGGAGTCCATCGAGACCATCGAAGCTCGCGTCCGACGCTCGCCCGGATACGCCGGCGGCCGATCTGGCAAGTCGATCCGCCGGAACGCATCGACGAACGCCGCGAGGTCCGTCGCCAGCCCGCGTGGGTCGGCGAGCGCGTAGGGGGAGGGGTGCCTACCGGCGAGCCAGCGGTGGACGGACCACTCACCCGGGAACGCGTCGGTGGGTGAGCCGATCGCCTCGACAGAAGGGATGGCCACAGGCAGGAACGGCGCGAGTGCCGCGAGTTTCGCCTGCTCCCGTCGGACTACGTCGTTGATCGAGGGCCGGAGCGGCAGCCGTACGGACAGGTCGGAACCGAGCCGGTAGATCGCGTTACACAATCCACCGGAGTCGACCGGCTCCAGCGGCAACGCGGCCCACTGCGGGAACTGAGCGGCCACCAGCTCGCGGACGAGCGGCGTGTCGATGTCGGCCTGATCGGCGTGGACCTTGCGGGGACTCACGAGCCCCATCGGAACCGGTCGGCCCGTCCGCAGTCAACCCGGTTTCGGATCGAGTCGGTCAACAGCAGGCAGGCCAGGCAGGCCGGGCGGGCTACGGAAGTGTCACCACCAACACCGCCCGAACTGTCACCGATGTCTTGATGCAGAACCGTCACCGATGTCCTGCGACATGACACCGCAGCGGACACCGCAGCGGACTTCGAAAGGGGCCGAGGAGGCGATGTCGGATCGGGACCGAGGTGTTCGTAGAAGGGGTGAGCGGCTGCCCACGAGGGGCGCCCGAAGAAGGGGAACCGCGATCATGAAGCTGACGACGATGACGCAAGTCACCATCGATGGAGTGATGCAGGGCAACGGCGGTGCGTCGGACGAGGACCGCCGGAATGGATTCGTGCGCGGCGGATGGGCCAGGGGCGCCGGCGACGACGCGACCAGGACGCTCATCAACCAGACCTACCAGCGCGCCGACGCGTTCCTGTTCGGCCGGCGCACGTACGAGCTCTTCGCCGGCTACTGGGGAGCCATCGAAGATCCGGCCAACCCCATCGCCGGGCCGTTGAACTCGCGGCCCAAGTACGTCGTATCGACCACACTCACCGACCCGCAATGGCCGGAGACAACCCTCCTCACCGGCGACGTCGCGGCCGCCATCCGCGAGCTCAAAGCCAAGCCCGGCGGCGAGTTGCAGGTGCACGGCAGCGCCACCCTGATCCGCTGGCTGCTGGACAACGACCTCGTCGACGAGCTCACCCTGCTCGTCATCCCCGTGATCCTCGGCCAAGGCGCACGGCTGTTCCCGGCCACCGGCCCGGATCTGGCGCTCGAGCTGATCGACTCGCGAGCCGACTCGAAGGGCGTGATGATCCAGGTCTACCGTCCGGCCGGGCGCCCGCAGTACGCAACCGACTGAGGCGCGGCACAAACCTGAACCGGCCGTGAACGCGGCGGTTAAGGTGTGGCCGGGCGGGCCCGCTCTTTGACTGGGAGGTCGTGACATGGCCAGTAAGTTCACGGAGCTTGCGATCGACTGTGCCGATCCCCACGCTCTCGCCCGGTTCTGGTGTGCGGTCCTCGACTACGAGGTTCAGGGCGACGACGGCGGGGTTGTCACCATTGGCTCGCCGTTGGTGCCGGAAGGCAAGAAGCGCCTCGGCCCGGTGCCACCGACGTTGACCTTCGCGCGCGTACCCGAGGGCAAGATCGTCAAGAACAGGGTCCATCTCGACGTCAACCCCACCGACCAGGAGCAGGACGAGGAGATCCGTCGCCTGCTCGACCTAGGTGCTCGGCACGCCGACGTCGGCCAAACCGGCGAGGAAAGCTGGGTCACCCTCGCCGACCCCGAGGGGAACGAGTTCTGCGTCCTCGCCGCCCGCCGCCCCTGACCGGGTCCGCACGGGCACTTAGTCGCGGAGGTATTCGGCGCGCCAGCGGAGGACGGTCGGGTCGACTGGGCTGGGGGATTGGGTGAGCTGGATGAGGCGTAGGTCTGGGGTGGTGAAGGAGTCGATGGCGGCCCGGGTGAGCGGCCAGGGCGGGCCTTCGGTGTCGGCGTCGGGTTGGTCGTCGGGACGGGCGGCGGCGATGACGAGCAGGGTGCCACCGGGGGCAACCAGCTCACCGACCTGATTGATCGCGGATGCCTGCACGGGAATCGGGAGCGCCTGGACCGTGTAGATCTCGACGACCAGATCGAACGCGCGGTGCCATTCGGCCGGCGGCGCGAGGAGGTCGGCGGTCAAGTAGTGCGCCTTCGAGTCCGGGTGGTTCCGGCGCGCCGTCGCTATCGCGGTGGGGGAGATGTCGAAGGCGGTCGTGTCATAGCCGCAGTCGACGATCAGCTCAGCGTCCCAGCCAGTCCCGGCCCCGACGATCAGCGCGGTCTTGTCCGTCCCATCAGGCTGCGCCTCGTCGACCCATTCGCTCAGGAGCGGGTGCGCCGCACCGCGATCCCACGGCACGACCGCGGCACCTTCCGAGGCAGCGGAGTAGAGGTGCTCGAACCAGCCGGTCGGATCGTCGCGGTCCAGCGACTCGCGGGCGATCCGCCGGGACACGACATCGGGGTCCTCAGCCATCCGCTTCATCCTCCTGCTCGCCGCCGGGGCGCGAGTGGATCTCCCGCACGGTTTGCACCGTATCAACGTCGTCAGGTGATTTGTCGTCGCGATACCGCAGCACCCGGGCGAACCGCAGCGCCATCCCGGCCGGATACCGCGGCGAGGTCTGCACCCCGTCGAACGCGATCTCCACCACCACCTCCGGCTTCAGATACACGACCCAGTCGTCCCGTCGTACCGCCAACTCCTGGAAGCGTTCGGTCTGCCACCGCAGCAACTCGTCCGTCAGACCCTTGAACGTCTTCCCGAGCATCACGAACTCGCCGGTCTCCTCGTCCCGTGCCCCCAGATGCAGGTTGGAAAGCCACCCAGTCCGGCGCCCGTGTCCCCACTCGGCCGCGAGGACGAGCAGGTCGAGCGTGTGCGTCTGCTTGACCTTTACCCATCCGGACCCACGCCGACCCGCCTCGTACGGCACGGTCAAGGACTTCACCATCACCCCTTCGTGGCCACGCTTCACCGCATCCACGAAGAAGGCCTGCCCGGCCTCCGCATCATCGGTCACCAGCCGCGGGATCCGCCGCTCCTCCGGCACAAGCTTCGACAGCCACTCATGACGCGCGGCGCCGTCGAGCCCGAGCAAGTCCTGGCCGTCCTGATGCAGGATGTCGAAGAAGTACGGCGTCAACGGCACGGACTCCGGTCCGGTCGCCGCGCGAGTCGCCGTCCGCGACCCTGTCACCTGAAACGCCTCGGGTCGCCCGTCCTGCCGCAGCGCGATCAGCTCACCGTCGAGCACGACCTGTTGTGCGTCCAGCGCGAGCACGGCGCTCACCACCTCAGGGACCCGAGAAGTGATGTCGTCCAGCGTCCGTGTGTAGACGACCACGTCGGAGCCGTCGCGGTGCACCTGGATCCGGATCCCGTCCAGCTTCCACTCGAGGGCCGCCGGCGTACCCGTCTTGGTCAAGGCCTCGGCCACAGTCGTCGCTGACTGGGCGAGCATCGGCTGCACACCGCGCCCAACCTCCAGCCCGAACTGCGCCAGCCCCGCCTCGCCCTCGGTCAGTACGGCGACCGCCACCGGAGCCGCCGCGCCACGCAGCATCGTCGCCGCCCGGATCTTGGTGAGCGGGATCCCAGTGGCGCGCGCGACCGCGTCGGCCATCACCCCGTCGAGCGCACCCTGCCGCAACTCGCCACCGACGAGCTGCCGCAGGAACTGCTGCTCGTCAGCGGTCGCCCGCCCGAACAACGCGTCGACCGCCGTCCGCCGGCGTGCCTGCACGCCCGCACCACCCATCTCGGCCAGGTCCGCGAACGCCTGATCGACCTCCTCGACCGTCAACGACGGCTCCGCGGCCGGCTCCGGCGCGTCCATCAACGTCCGCCAGCCGACCCCGGTCCGGCGCTGCCGCAGCTCACCGGACAGGTACGTCACCACGATCTCGATCTCGGCCGGCTCGATGGCCTTCGACAACAACCCGGCGATGAACTCGGCCTTCTTCAGCCGCGACCGGGTCCCGGCCAGCGCGGCCGACGTCTGGACCACCTCGCTGAGCAACATGACCCCAGTCTCACCCATCCCACCGACACTTTCGGGCAGCAACTTCCCCGCGGCGTGCGACCTGAGCCTCGGGTCGGTGAACGCCTCAGGGTGCGGGCGGGAGGTCGTCGAGGAAGTCGGTGGTGGGGGTGAAGAAGAGGGTGCCGGTGACCGCGGTGGAGAAGTCGAGCAGGCGGTCGTGGTTGCCCTCGGGCTCGCCGATGAACATCCGGCGGAGCATCAGCTCGGTGATCGAGGGCGTCTTGGCGTACCCGATGAAGTAGGTGCCGAACTCCTGCTCCGCGATGCTGCCGAACGGCATGTTGTCGCGCAGGATCTTCAGCTCGTTGCCGTCCTCGTCCTCCACCACGTTCAGCGCGATGTGGGCGTTGGTCGGCTTGACGTCGTCGCCCATCTCGATGTCGTCGAGCTTCGTCCGGCCGACCGCCTGCTCCTGCTGCTCGACGGTGAGCGCGTTCCACGCCTTCAGGTCGTGCAGGTACTTCTGCACGATGACGTAGCTGCCACCGGCGAAGTCCGGATCCTCGGCGCCGATCAGTACGGCGTTCTGGGCCGTGACGCCGGCCGGGTTCTCGGTGCCGTCGACGAAGCCGAGCAGGTCGCGCATCTCGAAGTACTTGAAGCCCTGGACCTCGTCGACGACCGTGGCGGCGCCGTCGAGGACGTTCATGATCTGGCCGGCGAGTTCGAAGCACTGATCCATGTGAGCTGCGCGGATGTGGAAGAGCAGGTCGCCGGGCGTGGAGACCGCGCGGTGGGTGGCGCCCTGGAGCTCGACGAACGGGTGCAGCTCGGCCGGTCGCGGGCCGCTGAACAAGCGGTCCCACACGTCCGACCCGATGCTGGTGACGCAGGACAGATTGCCGGCGGGGACGCGGAAGCCGACCGACCTGGTCAGACCGCTCATCCGTTCGAGCAGATCCCGGGCCGTCTCCTCGCCGCCCGGTTCGATCCGGACGACCAGAAAGATCGCCGAACCCGTCAACGGCATCAGCACCGACTGCGGCAGCGCGCGCGTCGCTGCGGCCGGCCCAGGTGTCGGATCAGTTACCACCGTGGTCTCCCTCCACTGAAGCTTGGCCCGATCTTCTAGAGTCCAGTCATGGACCCGCAAGAACCCAGGCCGCCCTCACAACCGGGCCCATACTCCCAGCCGGGGCAGTACCCGCCGCCCCCGCCCCACCCGCAAGGCCCACCACCAGGCAGCTACCCACCACCGGCTGCCTACCCGCCACCAGGGCCGCACCCGCAGCAGTGGGGCGCGCCGCCGCCGTACCCCCAGCAGTGGGGCGCGCCGCAGTATCCGGCGCAGTTCGCCCCACGTGAGCCCCGGACCATCCCGGCTCCAGCGGGTACGCCGTACCACCGCCTGGCCCGCACCGCGAAGCACGCGTGGTGGCGGCCGATCGTCGGCACCCTGTTCCTCGGCGCCGGCATCCTCTTCATCACCGCGGGAGTGGCGGTCGCCTGGGAGATCGTGCACGGCCTGATCACCGGCGAGATCTCCCAGCCGCAGGGCAACGACATCTTCCCGAGCGCCACCGAGAACCTCGCGCTCACGCTGGTGATGCTCGGCGCCCTCACACCGTTCGTGGCGTTCACCGCCTGGCTGGTCCAGCGCCGGCCGTTCTGGAGCGTCGCCTCGGTCCTGAACCGGATCCGCTGGCGATGGTTGCTGATGTGCTGCCTGCCCGGCCTCGGCTACCTCGCGCTGTCGCTCGGCCTGGGCGTGCTGGTCGACGCGATCTTCCCGAACCAGGACGCGGGACCGACCGACGACGGCGGGTCCTGGGTCGGCTTCGGAGCGTTCGTCGTACCGGCGCTGGTGATCATTCTCCTGGTGCCGTTCCAGTCGGCGGCGGAGGAGTTCCTGTTCCGGGGATGGCTGATCCAGGCGGTCAGCGCCTACGGACCGGACCAGAAGGACGGCCCTCGGCAGTGGATCCGGACGCTGTTCCGCTCGCCGTGGCCCGGGATCGTGATCGCGAGCGCGGCGTTCGTGTCGGCGCACGGGTACACGGGCTGGGCGATGGCCGACATCTTCCTGTTCGCGGTCATGCTCGGCTGGCTGACCGTGCGGACCGGGGGACTGGAGGCCGGGATCGCACTGCACGCGATGAACAACCTCTTCGCGTTCTTGTTGCCAGCGGCAACTGGTCGGCTGGACGGCTGGGACGATCAGGGCGGTGCGCCGTGGACGCTGCTGGTTTCGGACATCCCGTGCCTGGTGTTCTACGCCGCGGCCGTGGTCTGGCTGGCCCGGCGTCAGCCGATCGCGCGGGTCAGCTGAGGAAAATCGGGCGCGGACTGTCGGTGGGCTCTGGCAGGGTGATCGCGTGACGAACGCGAAGATCGAAGCCGTCCTGTTCGACTGGGGTGGCACGCTGGCGACCTGGCACGACATCGACCTGTACGACGCCTGGCGGTCGGTGGCCACGCTGATCGACGAGGCCAGGGCGGAGGAGCTGGCCACCCGGCTGGTCACCGCGGAGAGGTCGGTCTGGCGCCGCTCCCGGGACGAGCATCTGAGCAGCACCTTCGAGGAAGTGTGCCTGCTGGCGGAGGCGGTGATGACCCCGGCGGCTCTCGCGGAGTACGAGCGGCAGTGGGACCCGCACACCGTGCTCGAGCCGGACGCGCTCGACACGCTGCACGCGATCCGGGCTCAGGGGCTGAAGGTCGGCGTCCTGTCGAACACGCTCTGGCCGCGCCGGCGGCACGAGGACATCTTCGCGCGCGACGGCGTACTCGAGCTGATCGACGGGGCTGTCTACACCAGCGAGATCCCGTACACGAAGCCGCACCCGGAGGCCTTCCTGGCGGCGATGCGGGCGGTCGAGGTGTCGGAGCCGTCGAAGTGCCTGTTCGTCGGGGATCGGCTCTTCGACGACGTCTGGGGCGCTCAGAACGTCGGTATGCGCGCGGCGCACGTCCCGCACAGCGCGATCCCGGGCGAGCAGATCGGCCACACCGAGGGCACGCCCGACGCCACGATCCAGCGTCTGGCCGAGCTCCCCGGCCTGATCACCACCTGGAACGAGGCCGCCGCCTGACGTCACGTCGCCGACTCGCTACGGCTAGCGACCACGTCCTGGATCCACCTCTGGACAAAGAAGGACCCCCGAGCCGGGAGGCTCGGGGGTCCTTCGAGGGTTTCGGAGGTGGGTCAGGCTGCCAGTGTCGGATCCGCCAGGAGGCGGAGCCGGCCCAGGGCCTCGCGCTCGATCTGGCGCACTCGCTCGGCGGAGATGCCGTGCACCGCGCCGATGTCGGCGAGCTTGGCCTGGCGGCCGTCGTGCAGTCCGTAGCGGCGCCGGATGACGTCCGCCGACCGCGGGTCGAGCTTGTCGACCAGGCTGAACAGGCCCGAGCGGTCCGACGCGTCGGCGACCAGCTGGTCCGGGCCCGGCGCGGTCTCGGCCGCGATCAGGTCGCCCAGCGAGGTCTCGCCCTCGTCGTCGATCGGGTTGTCCAGGCTGATGTGGTCCCGGCCGATCCGGATCAGTTCAGTGACCCGATCCACGTCCAGGTCCAGCTCCGCCGCGATCTCGTCGATCTCCGGCTCACGCCCGAGCTTGCGCTCCAGCGT
Source organism: Kribbella sp. NPDC026596 (assembly GCF_040638415.1). Taxonomy (NCBI): domain Bacteria; kingdom Bacillati; phylum Actinomycetota; class Actinomycetes; order Propionibacteriales; family Kribbellaceae; genus Kribbella; species Kribbella sp. NPDC026596. Next base: position 30,074 of record NZ_JBEZYF010000087.1, read on the forward strand.
CCGCCGCGCCGACCCGATCTGGTTCAGCTGCTCCACCACGTGCACCGGCAGCCGGACCACTCGGGCCTGCTGTGCGATACCGCGGGTGATGGCCTGCCGCACCCACCAGGTCGCGTACGTCGAGAACTTGAATCCCTTGCGGTAGTCGAACTTCTCCACCGCCCGGATCAGCCCCGTGTTGCCCTCCTGGACCAGGTCCAGCAGCGGCATCTGGGAACGTCCGTACCGGCGGGCGATCGACACCACCAAGCGGAGGTTCGCGGTCACGAATCGCTGCTGTGCGCGCTGGCCCTCTTCGACCAGCCACTCCAGCTCGTCCTCCGTCGCATATTTGGGCGCTCCGCCCTTCTTCCGTCCAACCCGCCCCTCGGCCAGCAGTTGCTCCGCGAGGAGACCTGCCTCGACCGTCTCAGCGAGCTCGACTTCTTCCTCAGCGGTGAGCAGGGGCGTGCGCGCGATCTCTTCGAGGTAGAGACCGACGCTGTCCTTGCCGTCGATACCGTCGTCCGCGGCGCGGACCCGAGTCATGCGAGCCACCGAAACTCCCTTCGTCGTTACATGGAGAGCAACGCTCGAGTACGGTTCAAGATTCCAGGACGAGTGTGTAAACACCCTGAACGTTCCCTGAGAGTTCCTGGCAGCGATCCGCGCCGGAAACCGGTGTCCCACCGCCCGTGACGACCGCTGCCCGGACGCCCTCGACCGGCCGGAACCGAATTCACGCCAAAACCAAGGGAATTCGGCACCGTTGTCCAGCGGCGCACCGGGAAGGAAACCTGAGAATCTGTCCAGAATCAGCACCCGTCAGGGCCCTGAATGTGTTGCACGACACACCTGATCGGGACTCGAAATATGTTCTGCCTCCAGCCAAGAGCAACGCCGCCGGTACCCGCCGTGTTCCCGCCCGAAACGAGGCGTGAACCAGCGGGCGCCGGCGGCGTCGCCGCGACGTCAGGCCAGGCCGAGGGTGTCCAGCTCCCAGGCCAGTGAGAACGCCACCTCGCGCCAGGCGTCGTACCGGCCGCTGCGGCCGCCGTGACCCGCGTCCATTTCCGTTTTCAGCAGGACGTCGACGTCACCGGTGGCGGTCTCCCGGAGTTTCGCCACCCACTTGGCGGGCTCGACGAAGAAGACCCGGGTGTCGTTCAGGCTGGTGATCGCCAGGATCCGCGGATAGTCCTGCGCGCTGACGTTTTCGTACGGCGAGTAGGACTTCATGTACTCGTACACCGCCGGGTCCTCGAGCGGATTGCCCCACTCCTCCCACTCGATCACGGTCAGCGGCAGGGACGGGTCGAGGATCGTGGTCAGCGGGTCGACGAACGGAACCTCCGCGACGATCCCGCCGAACGCCTTCGGCGCCAGGTTCGCCACCGCGCCCATCAGCAGGCCACCGGCGCTGCCACCTTGCGCGACGATCCGTTCCGGCCGGGTCCAGCCCGCGGTGACCAGGTGCTCGGCGCACGCGATGAAGTCGGTGAAGGTGTTCCGCTTGGTCAGCGTCTTCCCGTTGTCGTACCAGTGCCGGCCGAGCTCGCCCCCGCCGCGGATGTGCGCGATCGCGAACACCACGCCGCGATCCAGCAGGGACAGCCGCGGGATCGAGAACCACGGATCGATCGAGCTCTCGTACGACCCGTACCCGTACAGCACGACCGGCGCGTTGCCGTCCTTCGCGACGTCCTTGCGCGCGACCATCGAGATCGGCACTTTGGTCCCGTCCGGTGCGGTCGCCCACTCCCGGTACTGCGTGTACGCGCCGAGGTCCACTCCACCCAGCACCGGCTGCTGCTTGAGCAGTCGGCGTTCCCCGGTCGCGACATCCACGTCGTACGTCGAACCCGGCGTGACCAGCGACGTGTAGCCGAAGCGGTAGCGGGTGTCGTGCCACTCGTCGTTGCGTCCGGGGGACACGGTGTAGATCGGTTCGTCGAACTCGAGCACCTCGGGATCGCCGAAGCCTTCCGGCGTACGACGGATGATCGCGAGCTCGGTGAGCGCGTCGCGGCGGCGATACAGGATGACGTGGTCGGCGAAGGCGTCGGTGCCGAGCAGCCGGCTCGACGCGTCACCCTGGATCAGCGTGGTCCAGTCGCCGGGGGAGTCCAGCGGCGCGGAGGCCAGCGAGAAGTTCTCCGCGTCGGCGTTGTGCGTGATCAGGAGCCGGTCGCCGGCGTGCTCGACGTCGTACTCGACGCCGTCGCGGCGCGGCGCGACCACGACCGGCTGACCCGCGGGGTCGTTGGCGTCGAGCAGCCAGACCTCACTGGTGAGCTTGCTGCCGAGCGCGATCTGGATCGCCTGCTCGTTGCGGGTCAGGTCGACGCCGACCCAGAACCGCTCGTCCGGCTCCTCCATCACCAGGACGTCGTCGGTCGCGCCGAGGACGTGCCGCCAGACCTGGTACGGGCGCCAGGCGTCGTCGACCTTGGTGTAGAAGATCGTCGAGCCGTCCGCGGACCAGGCCGAGCCGTAGTGCACCTCGGGCAGTTCGTCCGGCAGCAGCTCGCCGGTGTTCAGATCCTTGATCCGCAAGGTGAACCGCTCGTCGCCGGTCAGATCCACGGAGTACGCGAGCAGACGGCCGTCGGGGGAGACGTCGACGGTGCCGAGCGAGAAGAACTCCGAGTCGCCGGCCACCTTGTTCCCGTCCAGCATCACCTCTTCGCCGGCGATCTCGCCGTCGGTCGCCGGCGGCTGGTCGCCGTCCACCTTCACCCGGCAGTGCAGGCCGTACTGCTGGCCCTCGATCGTGCGCGAGTAGTACCAGTACCCGCCGCGCCGGGCCGGCACGCTCAGGTCGGTCTGCAGCGTGCGATCCGAGATCTCCTTGAAGATTGCCTCACGCAACGATTCCAGCTGCGCGGTACGAGCCTCGGTGTAGGAGTTCTCGGCCCGCAGGTACCCCAGCACCTCGTCGTCGGTCTTATCCCGCAACCACTCGTACTCATCAACGAAAACATCACCATGATGCCGCCGCTCAACCGGCTTCCGCGCCGCAACCGGGGGCTCACCAAAAGACTTCAACTCGGACATGCCGCGAGACTACCCGCCTGTCGCCGGCAGCGTCGGCCGGTTTCCACAGGCCCCGGACTAGACCTCGTACGTCGCCACTACCGGGGCGTGGTCGCTCCAGCGCTCGGCGTAGGTCGGGGCCCTGTGGACGATGCAGGAAGTGGCCGCGGAGGCTAGGGCGGGGGAGGCGATCTGGTAGTCGATGCGCCAGCCGGCGTCGTTGTCGAACGCCTGGCCGCGCCAGGACCACCAGGAGTAGGGGCCGGGGCCTTCGCCGCCGAAGCGGCGGCCGAGGTCGACCCAGCCGGACTCGAACAAGCGATCCATCCAGGCGCGCTCCTCGGGGAGGAAGCCGCTCTTCTTGCGGTTCGCCTTCCAGGCTTTCAGGTCGACCTCGCGGTGGGCGATGTTGAGGTCGCCGCAGATCAGCACGTGCCGTCCGTCCGTGCGCAGCTCGGTCAGCCGGGCGGTGATCGCATCCAGGAACGCGTACTTCTCCTCCTGCCGCGGCGGGGTCTCGAACTCGCCCGTGAACACATATGTGCTCACCGCCGTCAGCGTCGTACCGTCATCCAGTACGACGTCCGCCTCCACCCACCGCCCGCACCCGGCGAACCGCTCCGGCCCGATCTCGCCGCGCTCGTCCTTGATCGGCCGGCGACTGGCCACCGCGACACCCGCACGTCCCTTGTGCCCGTCGATCGACGGCTCGGCGTGCGCGAGGTTCCAGTCCCCGCCGAGGTGCTCCCGCAGTACGTCGTCCGTCGCGCGAACTTCCTGCATCAGCAACAGGTCCGGATCGGTCTCCTCCAGCCACGGCCCCATCCCGCGCCGGAACGCGGCCCTGATCCCATTCACATTCACCGTGGCAACCGTCAGCACCCGAGAACCCTACCGTTCAGACCCGATCGGCTGTCGTCGTGAGGATGGCGTCGAGGGACTGCTCGCAGAGATGCTCGAGCGCCTCGGCGGACACCGAGGGATTGTCGATCCACGTCATCAGCGTCTGTTCGACGTACCCCTGCCAGCCGTGACATGCGAGCTCCACGGTCGGGGTGATCTCGATCCCGCGCTCGGCGACCGCGCTGATCACCCACTCGCTGAACACCTGGCGGATCTCGGAGTGCAACGCTCGTACGGCGGGATCGCCGGCGGCCGACATCAGCAGCGTGGCCCGGTAGAGCTGTGGCGCCTCCAGGACCGCCCGGACGAACGCGCGGATGCCGGACCGGAGTCGCTCGTCCGGGGGCAGCGCCGCGTCGGGGGCCGTCCGCAGGATGACCTCGGCGGCGGCCTCCTCGATCACGGCGTACTGGAACTTCTTCTTCGAGCCGAAGTAGTGGAAGAGCAGCGCGGGGGAGACGCCGGCCTCGGCGGCGACCAGCTCGACCGTCAGCTCGCGGTGCGGATCCGCGAGCAGCACACGCCGCGCCGCCCCCAGGATCTGCGCACGCCGTTCGTCGGGGCGCAGCCGGGCGGACGAGGTCTGGGTCATGGGGCCTCCCGGCCTGGACTGAGGAGCGGAGGGAGTGCAGCGACTGGAGCGACGAGGGAAGGCCG
>NZ_JBEZYF010000088.1:0-34620 GCF_040638415.1 Kribbella sp. NPDC026596
GCGCCGGCGTGGTCATCGGGCCCTGGCTCCCGGCCTTCCCTCGTCGCTCCGGTCGCTTCGCTCCCTGCGCTCCTCAGTCCAGGCCGGGAGGCCCGATGACCGCTCAAGCCTCCGACGCGGATCGGCGCGTGCTCGTGCGGCCTGCCTGGCTGGAAGCGACCGTCTCGGCTGTTTTCACCTCGCTCGGTTTCGACCCGGCCGACTCGGCGAAGATCGCCAATGCCCTGGTCGAGGCCGACCTACGCGGCGTGAGTTCGCACGGCGTGATGCTGGTTCCGATGTACGTCGAGCGCCTGAACGCCGGCGGTGTCACCCGCGAGCGCGAGCTCGACATCCTGTACGACGCCGGCGCCGCGATGGTCGTGGACGCGCGCGGCGGGATGGGGCAGCTGTCCAGTCCGCAGGCGATGGGACACGCGATCGAGCGGGCCGGCCGGTACGGCATCGGTCTGGTGTCGGTCCGCAACGCGCACCACTTCGGGGCGGCCAGTCGGTGGGCCATGCAGGCCGGTCAGGCGGGGTGCATCGGCGTCGCGATGTCGAACACCACGCCGCTGATGCCGGCGCCGGGCGGAGCCGAGCGGGTCGTCGGCAACAACCCGCTGGCGATCGCCGTGCCGACCTCGGCCGGGGTGGAGATCGTGCTGGACATGGCCCTGTCGGCCGTTGCCCTGGGCAAGATCCGGCTGGCGGCGTCGGCCGGGCGGCCGATCCCAGAGACCTGGGCGACCGACCCGTCCGGGACGCCGACCACCGACCCGGAGGAGGCTGTGCTCGGGATGCTGCTGCCCGCGGCCGGCCACAAGGGCTTCGGGCTGGCGCTGATGATCGACGTCCTGACCGGCGTACTGAGCGGTGGCGGCTGGGGCGACCAGGTCCGTCCGCTGTACCGGGAGCCGGACCGGCCGAACGACTGTGCCCACCTGTTCCTGGCGATCGACCCGGAGCTGATGGGCGGAGTGGAGAGTTTCCGGCGGCGCTCGTCCGGACTGGCGACGCGAGTCCGGAGCAGCGCGACCGCGCCGGGGGTGAACCGGCTGCACCTGCCGGGGGAGATCGAGGCGGAACGGGCAGCACACCAGCGGCGGCACGGCGTACTCATCGAGAGGTCGGGGCTGGACGGGCTGCTGGCGGCCGCACGCGCGGTCGGTGCCGTCGTTCCGGCGGGAGGGCTACTGAACTGATGCCGAAGACACAGGTTTCGACGACCACGCTGCACTGCCCGAACGGGGTGTTCTCACAGGCCACGACGATCGAGGCGACCGGGCGGTTCGTGTTCGTCTCCGGGATGACCGCGCGCCGTCCGGACGGCAGCATCGCCGGCGTCGGCGACATCCGGGAGCAGACCCGGCAGGTGTGCGACAACGTCCAGGCGGCGGTCCAGGCCGCCGGCGGCACGCTCGCGGACGTCTGCCGGGTGGATGTGTACGTGCGCAACATGGAGGACTTCGCCAAGATCCACGAGATCCGGGCGCAGTACTTCACCGAGCCGCTGCCGGCCTCCACGATGGTCGAGGTCAGCAAGCTCGCGCACCCTGACTACCTGATCGAGATCAACGCAATCGCAGTGATCTCATGACCGGGGGTGATTCTGATGCGTGGCGTCGAGTGGACCTGAGATGCGGTACGTGATGGTCGAGTACGCCGGGCAGGAGCGCCCCGGCGTACTCGAGGGGGACTCGGTCCTGTTGCTGACGGCAACGGATCTGACCGAGGTGATCCAGGGCGGCGCGGAGCCGTCGGGGGAGAAGATCCCTTACGGCGAAGCGATGCTGCGGCCGCCGCTGCGGCGGTTCCGGCGCGACATCCTGTGCACCGGGTGGAACTACTGGGACCACTTCGAGGAGAGCAAGGGCAAGCGCGAGGGCCAGGACGTGGACCGGCCCGAGCATCCGACGTTCTTCACCAAAGGGCCGGACGTGGTGATCGGTCCGTACGACGACATCGCCTGGGACCCGGAGATCTCGGCCAAGTGGGACTACGAGGCCGAGGTCGCGCTGGTGATCGGCACGACCGGCCGGAACATCCCCGCCTCCGAAGCTCTGGATCATGTCTGGGGCTACACGCTGGCCAACGACGTGTCGCAGCGCGATCTGCAGCGGGCGCACGGCGGGCAGTGGCTGAAGGGCAAGAGCATCGACAACACCATGCCGCTCGGGCCGTGGATCGTGACCGCCGACGAGCTCGGCGACCCACAGGACATCCAGCTGCAGTGCCTGGTGAACGGTGAGGTGCGGCAGGACGCGTCGACCCGGCAGATGGCCTACGACGTCGCCACTTTGATCAGTGAGTTGTCGTTCGGTATGACACTGCGCCCTGGCGACCTGCTGCTGACCGGGACTCCGGCCGGCATCGGCAACGCCCGGGAGCCGCAGGTGTTCCTGCAGGAGGGCGACGTGGTCGTCACTCGTGCGGACAAGATCGGCGAGCTACGCAACAAGGTGGCCCGCGCATGAGCGGCCCGTTGGAGTTGCTGCCCGGTGGTGGCAAGGGAGGGCGTCGTACTCTCGCGGAGCACGCCGCGGCCGAACTGCATCAGCTGATCCTGTCCGGTGAGCTTCCCAGCGGTACGCCGTTGCGCCTGGTGGAGCTCGCGAATCGGCTGGAGATGAGCCAGATGCCGGTCCGCGAGGGACTCCGCCGGCTGGAGGCGCTCGGACTGGTCGAGATCATCCCGCACCGCGGTGCGTGGGTGCGTGACCTGTCGGTGGAGGACCTGCGGGACACGCATGAGACGCGGCTGGCCTTGGAGTCGCTTGCTGTACGCGCCGCCGCGGGGCGATTCACCGATGACGACTTCGAGAAGGCGGCGGCCGCACTGGCCGACCACCTCCAGCTGTCCCGGACCCACGACTCGGCGGGTGCCCGGCAAGCGCATGCGGACTTCCACTTCGCCATCTACCGCGCGAGCGGGTCGCAGTGGCTTCCGCGGGCGATCGAGCCGGTCTGGCAGAACAGTGAGCGCTATCGGTTCGGCAGCCGGCCGACCGCGTTCCTGATCGAGCGGAACCGGCAGGAGCACCAGGCGATCCTGGACGCGTGTGTCGCCGGCAATCCGGACGCGGCCGAGCAGGCGTTGCGCAACCATCTGGCCGGCGCGTTCCAGCGGATCACCGACACCATGACGAGGCGGGCCGAGGGGAAGCAGCACGAGACGTCGAAGCAGAAGGAGTCGTCATGAAGGTGAGCTTCGACGCGACCGGTGAGGTCGTGGTGATCACAGGTGGCGCGCGGGGGATCGGTGCGGCCCTGGCCGCGGCGGTGAATGCCTGCGGCGGGACGGCGGTGGTCTTCGACGTCGTGAAGCCGGCCGACCCCGCAGTCGTGTACGTCGAGGTCGACGTCGCGGACCGGTCCTCAGTAGCGACGGGTGTGTCGGCTGTCGTCGATCGCTACGGCCGGATCGATGGACTGGTCGCCGGAGCGGCTGTGCAGCCTCGGTCGACGGTGCTGGAGATGGATCCGGCCGAGTGGAGCAGGACGCTGCAGGTGAACCTCGACGGCGTGGTGTGGACGTGTCAGGCCGTCGTACCGCACATGGTGTCGCGGCGGTCCGGGTCGGTGGTCGTGTTCACATCGGGCATGGCTGTCACCGGGTACGCCGGTGCGGCGGCGTACGCGTCGAGCAAGGCCGCATTGATCGCCTTCGCCAAGACACTGGCCGCCGAAGTGGCTCAGCACCGGGTGCGGGTGAACGTCGCCGCGCCGGGAGTCATCGACACCGAGCAGTTCCGAGGAGCGAACGCCGGTGCGGACCGGGGGCACTGGCAGGACACCATAGGTATCGGCGACCCCGAGGACGTGGTCGGTCCGCTGCTGTTCCTGCTGTCCGACGCGGCCGCGATGACCGGGTCTGTGCTGACCCGGGAGCGGGCTTTTGCGAAGCTGACAGCCTTCGCGAAGCGAGAAAACGACTACAGCTCCGGGAGTGATGAGTGACTGCTGACCAGCTGCCCGTCGCCGTCGTCGGTGCCGGGCCGATCGGCCTCACCACGGCCCTCGGCCTGGCGCACTACGGCGTACCGTTCGTGCTGCTCGAGGAGGACGCCGTCCTGTCCTCGGACACCAAGGCCGGGACGACGCTCAGCCGGACGCTGGAGATCTGGAACCGGTACGGCGCGGTCGACGGGATCCTGGCAGCCGCACTGCGCATCGACGAGATCGGTGACATCGACCGGGCCAGCAACACGCCGCGGGCCTCGGTGCAGCTGGCCGAGCTGGTCAACGACACGCAGTTCCCGTTCGTGATCAACCTGCCGCAGCAGAAGATGGAGCCGATCCTGGCCGCGGCACTGGAGCAGCCGGTGCTGACCCGGCACCGACTGCTGTCGTTCGACGTTCTGGACGACCGCGTCGTGCTGCATGTGGAGACGCCGGACGGGCCGCGGGACATCGAGGCCTCGCATCTGCTCGCGTGTGACGGCGGCCGGAGCAAGATCCGCGATGCGCTCGGCGTGAAGGTGGTGGGGGAGACCCTGCCCGAGCGGTACATGCTGATCGATGTCCTGGTGGATCTGGACGTCAACAACGCGCGGGACTATCCGTACCTCGCCTACTTCGCGGACAAGTCCGAGTGGATGGTGCTGATCCGGCAGCCGGACAACTGGCGCTTCCTGTTCCCGCTCGGTCCCGGGGCGGAGCCGCCGGGCGACGAGGACCTGCTGGTGAAGGTGAAGCAGTTCATCGGCGAGGTGGACCGGATCGAGCTCCTCGGCTCGGTCGTCTACAACGTGCACCACCGGGTCGCCGACCAGTGGACTGTGGACCGCAAAGTGTTCCTGATGGGCGACGCGGCTCACCTGATCACGCCGATGTGGGCGCTGGGGCTGAACACCGGTGCTCTGGACGCGTCCAACCTGCCATGGCGGCTGGCCTGGGTACTGCGTGGCTGGGCTTCGGAGACCTTGCTCGACGGCTACGAGCAGGAGCAGCGGCCGGTGGCGATCGAGGGCTCGGGCGAGATGGCCGAGGCCGCACGCAAGTACATGGCCCACCAGCGTGGTGCCGTCACCGAGGACACGGGTGCTTGGGCGACGGCGTACAACCGCACGCTGCTGAGTGTCCGGCTCGACGTGGACGGTGTGGGCGACTGGTCGATGGTGGCGACCAGTGCTGGACCTCCCGCCGTACGGGCGGGCGACCGGGCTCCTGACCTGGTGCTGCAGAGCCCCACCGGTCGGACGACGATCCACGACCTGTGCCGGGACTCGTTCGTCGCGCTGTACTTCACCGACGTACGGCGGCGCCCGGACATCCCGGTGAACGACTCGCCGGCGTTGAAGCACTACGCCGTCTCCCGGTGGGATGCTCCGCACGATTCCGGCCTGCGTGACCGGGCTCTGTTCGATCCGGGCAGCATTGCCACGAACAGGTACGACGTACCGCCGGAGAGCGTCGTACTGGTCCGGCCGGACGGGCACATCGCCGCCGTAGCTCCAATCGGCGACGGTGTGGCCGAGGAGCTCTACACCCGGATCACCGGCCGCCCTGTGCCCAGGGAGGTCTCATGACGTTTGATGAGCCGTTGCGGGAGGTGTTGCTGCAGACGGAGGACCTGGAGTGGGTGGAGAAGTCGCTCGCTGGGCTGTCGCACAAGATGCTGTGGCGTGACCCGGAGACCGAGGCGTCGATCGCGCTGGTGAAGTTCGAAAAGGGGTCGGGGATCCCGTCAGAGCACAAGCACGCCTCGAACCAGTTCATGTTCTGCCTGTCCGGGCGGTACGTGTACCTGCCGACCGGGACGACTCTGACCAAGGGCAGCTTCTACTGGAACCCCAAGGGTGTCGTGCACGGACCGACGCTCGCCGAGGAGACGTCCGTCCTGCTGGAGGTGTACGACGGCCCGCACTACCCGGAGCGGCCGGCGTTCTACGACAACGACGAGGACGCCCGCTGACATGGCCGGCTGGGACATCCACACGCACCTGATACCGCCGACCGTGCTGTCGGCGGCGCACCGTGGTGAGTTCGGTCTGTCGATCGACGGCGGTTGGCTGTTGATCGACGGGGAGCGACTGCCGTTGAGGCGCCTGGCTGACCCGGCTGCACTACTGCAGTGGATCGCTGACCAGGACCTGGATGGTGCTGTGGTGTCCGTGCCGCCCGCCCTGTTTCGGTACGACGCCGGCGTGGAGTGGGCCGAGCTGGTGAACCAGGGGCTTCGGGAGCTCGCCACACCTCAGCTGCGCGTACTCGGTCAGCTGCCACTGCTCGATCCGTCCGCACCGGCCGTTGCGGCGGACCTCGCGAGTGAAGGCGTCTTCAGCGGCTTCGCCCTGGGTACGCCGAGCTACGCGGGACTGGATCCGCTCTGGCAGGTGCTCGACGAGCTGGCCGCGTTCACCCTCATTCACCCCGGTCACAGTGACGACAAGCGGCTTGAGTCGTTCTATCTATCGAATCTGTTGGGGAATCCGTACGAGACCGGGGTCGCAGCGGCGTCGCTGGTCTTCGCGGATGTGCCGGGGCGGTTTCCGGGGATCCGGTTCTGCCTGTGCCATGGGGGTGGTGTGACGGCGGCGCTGGCCGGACGGTGGCAGCGCGGGGTTGATCAGGACCGGCCGGGGATCAAGCCGCTGTCCCTGCCGGTCGCGGAGGCACTGCGCCGGTTCTACGTCGACGACCTGGTGCACGACGACGCCGTACTGGAACTGCTGACGAAGACCTTCGGCGCCGAGCGGGTGCTGGCCGGGAGCGACTGGCCGTTCCCGATGGGGAGTGATGCGGTCTCTGCCGCGCGCGCGGCAGCGGCCGAAGAACTGACCCGGCCGCTGGCGAAGGGGGTTGTCGCCTCGTGAGACAGCTCTTTCGGCAGGGCCAAGGTGTGATCAGATATCAAATCGTGGCGAACGGGGATTGGGCATGAGTACACGGGGGATCGTGTTGCGGAGTCATGGGCCAGGTGAGCAGGTGAAGGCCGAAGAGGTCGAGCTGGTCGCGGGTCCGGGCGAGACGCTGGTGGAGATGCGGCTTGCTGCCGTGACCCAGCAGGACAGGTCGGTGCTGGCGGGCAAGCAGCCCAGTGTGCCGTTCGTGCCGGGCTCAGAGGGTGCCGGTGTTGTCGTCAGCTCGTCCGTTCTGGACGCCGGCACTCCGGTGGTGGTTCGTGGCGAGGGTGTCGGGATGACCGGGCCAGGTCTGTGGGGCCAGTACGCCGTCGTACCGGACGCCGCCGTACATCGGCTGCCTTCGGCTCTGGACCCGGCGACCGCGGTGGCGTTGCTGACACCTGCTCTGACGGCTCACACCGCCGTACGACGAGTTGCCGCGGTCGTCGAGGGCGAGACGGTCGTGGTCACCGGGATCACCAGTCTGGTCGGGCGACTGTGTGCTGCGGTGGCGCGGTCGGCCGGTGCGGCGAAGGTGATCGGGCTGGCGTGGACCACTGAGTCCGTGCAAGCGACGGCCGGACTGGTCGACCAGATCGTCCGGGTGGACGAGTTGGGGCAGGTCGGGCGCGAGCTGCCCTGGTGTGACGCTGCCATCGACACTGTAGGCGGTCCGGTGACCAGTGGGGTGCTCGGACACATCACTCCCGGCGGACGGCTCGCCGTACTGGGTTATCGGGCCGGTGAGTTCACCACGATCGATCTGCATCAGTTGATCGGCCGCGACCTGCGGGTGCTGCCGGTGAATCTGCAGCGGACCGTTCTGGAGCCCGGTGCGATCAGTCAGGCGATGGCGGATATCGCGCCGGCGCAGTGGCGACCGGAGTACGAGCTGCTGCCCGCGGACCGTGTCGGTGAGGTGCTGGATCGGCAAGCAGGGCGAGTCTTGCTGGACCTGAGCACGCTCAGCTGAGTGCCGTTGGCGGGCAACGTGGACTAGACCACTCAGGTGTGTCGAGACTCCCGCTGGGCAATCTGTTGTGGAAAGCCCCGAGATACCCGAGCGGCGGCTACGGTTACCTCCCAGAGTTGTATGCAGTGGAGGAGAGAGGCAGCCCGCACCAGATGACCCGACGACTCGAGCTCACGCCTGGGGGACCGACCGGCCGTCGTACTCTCGCCGAGGAAGCTGCCGCCGAACTGCATGAGCTCATCCTGTCCGGCGAACTCCCCAGCGGTACGGCGCTCCGGCTGGAGGAGCTCGCCAAGCGGCTGGACATGAGCCAGATGCCGATCCGGGAAGGTCTGCGGCGGATGGCGGCGCTCGGGCTGGTCGAGATCGTTCCGCACAAGGGCGCCTGGGTGCGTGAGCTGTCGATGGAGGACCTGCGCGATACGCATGCGACCCGGTTGGCGCTGGAGTCCCTCGCGGTCCGTGCGGCTGCGACCCGGTTCGCGGAGTCGGATGCGGCGCTGGCGCGGACCGCACTGGCCGAGCATGTCCGGCTGTCGAAGCTCGGCGACAACATTGCCTCCCGGCAGGCGCACACCGAGTTCCACTTCGCCATCTACAGGGCGGGCGGTTCGCGCTGGCTGCCGCGCGCGATCGAGCCGGTCTGGCAGAACAGCGAGCGTTACCGGTTCGGCTCCCGGCAGACCAAGGCGCGGATCGAGCAGACCCGGCGTGAGCACCAGGCCATCCTCGATGCCTGTCTCGCCCACGACGAGGCCGGCGCGGAGGCCGCTCTGCGAGAACATCTGGAAGGCGCCATGCAACGCATCACGCAGACGATGGAGCGCCGCTCTAAGCCCTGAGGACTTCGAAGCGGTCGTGCTGCCAGCCGGACACGTCGAAGACTGCCCTGAGCAGCAGGCCGTCACCCCGTGACTCGTACGACGTGATGAGGTCGGACAGCTCCTGAGTGCCTAGGCCGTCGTAGTACTGGTCGAGTGCTTGGCGTCTCTGCAGCTCGGATGCACCGGAGATCTTCTCCAGCGGTGTGTCGTCGTCGCACCCGACAACGTGGCCTGAACCTACCTTTTCGCCAGGTAGCAGTCTTTGCACGAGTTGTTGGCCGGCACGGACGTCCTTCGCGCGTAGGCGTGCACCCAACGCGCGACAGGGCTTTTGTTGTGCGGCTCGGCGGACCGCGTCGTGGATGGCGATGTGGTCCGGGTGGCCGGTGAGCCCGTCGCTGCCGACGGTGAGCACCAGCTCCGGTGAGAACTGCGCGATGGTCTTCTCGATCTCTACCGCGACCTCACCGAGCTCAGCGCTCGCCAGGGTGTGCGGTCCGTTGGCACCGCCGTCGTCGATCCACCGGTCCGTGCCGCCGAGCCAGTCCCACTCGTCGATCCCGAGCAGTGCGCAGGCGACCGGCAGCTTCTCTGCCGCTGTCCAGACTCCTCGAGTGGCAGTGCGCAGTACGACGTGCCACCCCTGGGCACTCAGCACAGAGGTGGCAGCGCCGGTCGCGAACACCTCGTCGTCCGGGTGGGCGTGGACGACGAGCGCCGTACGCATCGCTCAGTCGGCCAGGCGGGCGGGGAAGCCACCCGTCGCGAGCGGGCTCCAGCGTTCCGGGGTGATGCGGATCAGGCACTTGCCCTGGGTCCGCATGGCCTCGCGGTACTCGTCCCAGTCCGGGTGCTCACCGGAGATCGAGCGGTAGTAGTCGACCAGGGGCTCCACTGCGTCCGGGAGCTCGATCACCTCGCCGCTGCCGTCTACCTGGACCCACGCGCCGTTCCAGTCGTCCGACAGCACGAGAACGCTGGCCCGCCCCTCACGCTTCACGTTGGTGCTCTTGGCCCGCTCCGGGTACGACGAGATGACGATGCGGCCCTCGGTGTCGACACCGCCGGACACCGGCGACGCCTGCGGCGTACCGTCCGCACGGGTGGTGATCAGCAGCATGTGGTGACGGGGCCGGACGAACTCCAGCAGCCCATCGAGGTCGACCTTGGTGTTGGTGGCAATAGTCCTCGGCATGCCCCCACCCTATGGGCTGGCGATCGGATTGACATGTTCGAACAGGTGTTCGAACATGGGGTTATGACGGGGACTTCCGCAGTCGGCCAGGAAGGTCGGGTCACGGCGCTCGACCAGGCTCGGATGCTCCTTGCCCGGGCTCAGAAAGCTACCCGGGATCTCCCTGATCAGCCCACTCCTCGTCTCACCGCGGTCAGTGGTTTCGACCCGGACTCTCCGCACGACCTCGATCCGGACCCCCATGATCACCCCGCCGCTCCCACGGCGCGCCTCGCCTCGGTCACCGGGTTCGATACGCGGGTCACCGAGACGCGGGTGCAGCAGGCGCTCGACACCGCCGGTGTGGAGCGGGCGCTGCCCACGCTGCCGGCGGTGTCCGAGTTGCTGTCCGGGGCCAGCTTGCGCGGCGGATCGGCGTACTCGGTGCGTGGTAGTGCCGCGTTGGTGATGGCGTTGATGGCCGGGCCGTCCGCGGAGGGTGCGTGGTGCGGGGTCGTCGGGCTTCCGTCGTTCGGAGCGGAGGCGGCGCGCGGGCTCGGGGTCGACCTGGAGCGTCTCGTGCTGGTGCCCGAACCGGGGCACGACTGGCTCAACGTCGTCGCCGCGCTGGTCGACGCGCTGACCGTGGTGGTCGTCCGCCCGCCCGGGGAAGTGACGCCGGGTGAGGCGTCCCGGCTCGCCGCCCGGCTGCGGACGCGGGGGGCGATGCTGATCGCGTCCGGTTCCTGGCCGGGAAGTGAGGCCCGGTTCGAGGTGGAGAGCAACACCTGGACCGGCCTGGGCGACGGTGAAGGTCTGCTCACCGCCCGGCAGGCGACAGTTGTGGTGACCGGCCGGAGAGCCGCCGTACATCCCCGGCGGCACCAGCTCTGGCTTCCCGGCCCGGACGGCACCATCCGCTCCGCTGCGGCCGAGACCGTGCAGGAAGAGTCTGGGTGGGATGACATCGAGGCGGTGGGCTGATGGACGGGCTGACTCGCACGATGGTGATCTGGGTGCCGGACTGGCCGGTGACAGCGGCCGCGGTGGCGACGGGCCGTTCCCCCGACGAGCCGATCGCCCTGCTGGAGAAGGGCAAGGTGCTCGCCACCTCCGCCGCCGCACGGGCCGAGGGAGTGCGCCGCGGTCAGCGGGCCCGGGATGCGCAGTCGCGGTGCCCGGAGCTCGTCGTACTGAAGTACGACCCGGTGATCGACGCCCGCGCGTTCGACCCGGTGATCGCGTGCCTGGAGGCGCTCACACCCGGCGTCCAGGTGATCCGTCCGGGCATGTGCGCGTTGAAGGCGCGCGGTCCGGCCCGGTTCTACGGCAGTGAGTCCACGGCCGCGGAGAAGCTGCTCGACCGGCTGGAGACGTTCGACGTCCTCGGCGGCCGGGTCGGGATCGCCGACGGTCCGTTCGCGGCCGAGCAGGCGGCCCGAGCGAGCTCGGCGCGGACGCGGATCCACGTGGTGCCGGCCGGAGGGTCCCCGGAGTTCCTGGCGCCGCTCACCGTCGACGTCCTCGAGCAGCCCACCCTCACGGACCTGCTCCGCCGGCTCGGGCTGCGGTCGCTGGGCGCGTTCGCGAAGCTGTCCGGCACCGAGGTGCTGACCCGGTTCGGTCCGGCCGGTGCCTTCGCGCACCGGCTCGCCTGTGGGTACGACGATCGCCCGGTGGTGGGCCGGGAGATCCCGCCGGAGCTCACCCGCACCCTCGACTTCGAGCCGGCCGTGGACCGGGTCGACCAGGTCGCCTTCGCGGTCCGCTCGGTCGCCGACGAACTGATCGCCCGGCTGACCGAGCTCGGCCTGGTGTGTACGACGCTCCGGGTCGAGATCGGCACCGAGTCCGGGCGGATCCACGAGCGGGAGTGGTTGCATCCGCGCTGGTTCACCGCGGCCGACGTGGTGGACCGGGTCCGCTGGCAACTGCAGGGGAGCGGTACGGCGACCAGCGAGCTGACGTCACCCGTCGTACGGCTCCGGCTCGTCCCCGACCAGGCGGATCCCGTCGGTGCGCATGTCGACGGGCTGTGGGGTGGTGGGCCGGACGAGCGGATCCACCGGGCACTGTCACGGGTCCAGAGCATGCTCGGTCACGGTGCCGTCGCGTCGGTGGTGATCGGCGGCGGGCGCGGGTTCGCGGAGCGGCAGACGCTGATCCCGTGGGGCGACCGCCCGGTGCCGGCCCGCCCGCCGGACCAGCCCTGGCCCGGTGCGATCGCATCCACCGATCCCACGCGTTGGCCGGTGCTCGCACCCACCACGATCTTCCCCCAGCCCCTGCTGGCGAAGGTATACGCCGAGGACGGCACCGAGGTCTCGGTCACCGCCCGCGGCGACCTCTCCGGCACCCCCACCGCCTTCCGCCTGGCCCCCGCCCCTCAAGTTGCCGACAGCAACAAGCTCCACCCGATCACCGCCTGGGCGGGCCCCTGGCTCACCGATGAACGCTGGTGGGACCCCACCACCGAGTCCCGCCAGGCCCGCTTCCAGTTCCACACCGCCGACACCCGAGCCTGGCTCTTCACCCTCCACCAAACAACCTGGCAAGCCCAAGCCACCTACGACTAACTCACCCGACCACCGCGGCACCACATCCCCCGGCCGGCACCTGGCCACACCCACCCCAGCACCACCCACCCAGCACCACCCGCACAAGTACACCCGCCCGGGTAGCACCACCTGAACACCGGCCCCGGCAGCACCACCCGCACCGAGTACAACCCGCCCGGGTAGCACGACCTGAACACCGGCCCCGGCAGCACCGCCCGCACCGAGTCAACCCGCCCGGGTAGCACCCCCCAGCCACCTACCCCGGAGAACCCCCGCCTGAGCAGCACGTGTCTCGGGCGGCCTGGCCGTACTCCAGGAACACTCGCGCCAGCACAACCTGCCGGGTGTACACCCCCTGAGCACCGACCGCGCCAGCACCAGCCCCACCCACCTCGTGCGCTCCCACAGCACCACCTGTCCCTGGGTCGGCACCACCCGCCGTGCGCTGGCCGGTGGCCGGTGGTTGTGGTCGTGAGAGGAACGCGGCGTGGACCGAGTCGTGGGTAGTGGTTGGCGTGTGTGTTCTCCGCAGGTGGTGAGTCGTGGATTGGGGTTGCCGTGTCCGGCGTGTCGTCCGCCTGGATCCACGACTCGGCGGTCGGGGCGGCGCGATGGCGGGGTCGGCGGCAGGCTAGGCCGCGGACTCGCCGGCCGCCCTGCACAACGGTGCGGAGTTGGCGTCGGACTCGGGGGCGGCGCGGTTTGGTGGCGGATGCGTACGCGGTGGGGACGGGGGCGTGGTGGTCGTGTCCTGGGGGAGGCGGGGGCGGTGGGAGTGTGGTGCACGCGTAGGTGGTGGTGGGGCGGGTGTGGTGGACGGGTTGTGGGGAGTGTCCGTGGGTGGGGCGTGTCGGTGGGTGGGGGGAGAATGGCGCGATGGATGAACAGGGGTTGGTGGAGGGACTGGAGGCCGCGCAGTTTGGGCCGCATCGGTGGTCGGCGGGGTGGCACGATGATGGGGACAATGAGCGGTTCCGGGGTGCGAGTTTTGTGGTGCGGGATCTGCGGGGCGCGCGGTTCGTTGACTGTGATTTGAGCGGGGTGCGGATCGTCGACGGGTGTTTGGTGGATGTCGATGTGTCGGGGTGGGTCAGCAACCTGGTGGTGAACGGGGTCGACGTCACTGAGTACGTCGAGGCTGAGCTTGATCGGCGGCATCCTGAGCGGGTGCAGTTGCGCGGGATACGGAACGCCGATGACTTCCGGGCGATGTGGGGGACGGTTGAAGGGCTCTGGTCGGAGTTGACGGCGCGGGCCGAGCGGCTGCCGGAGTCGGTTCGGTACGAGCGTGTCCACGATGAGTGGTCGTTCGTCGAGACCCTGCGGCACCTCGTCTTCATCACGGACTCATGGGTGAGCCGCACGATTCTCGACGAGCCGAGCCCGTTCCACCCGCTCGCGCTGCCGCAGACCGCGTACGCTCCGGCGGATGCCGCGGCGCTCGGCATGGAGCTCGACGCACAACCGACGTACGACGCGGTGAAGGCGGCGCGGGTGGATCGCGTTGAGCTGGTGAGACGTGTTCTCGACGGGTTGACCGACGCCGACCTCGGCCGACCCTGCTTACGGTCACCAGCACCCGGCTACCCCGAGGAAGAACGGCCCGTCGGTGAATGCCTCGGCGTACTGATGGAGGAGGAGTGCGAGCACTACCGCTTCGCTTCCCGAGACCTCACCCTCCTCGAAGCCCGCTGAAGCCGTCGGGAAGCGCACCGAATGGAAGCTCGCTGAAGCCGTCGGGAAGCGCACCGACTGGAGCTCGCTGATCAGGAGAAGTCGATGCGCATCACGGTGCGGCGCAGGGTGGGGTGGGTGACTTGGCGGAAGCCGGCTTCTTCGAAGGCTTGGTGGGGGCCGACGTGGAGCTCGCCCCAGGTGATGGTGCGGCCGGGTTGGGTGAACATCGGGTAGGCCTCGAGGGCGCGGGCGCCGCGGGTGCGGGCGTGGTCGATGGTGGCACGGGCGAGCTGGTAGGTGAGACCGCGGCCGCGGAAGCCCTTGCGGACGGCCATGCAGGTGACGGCCCAGACGCTGTCGTCGTCCTTGTCCTCGGAGCGGTCCGTCCACGGCACGCGCGAGGTCCGGAGCTTCACGTACGCCGTGCGCGGTTCGACCGCGACCCAGCCCGCCGGTTCGCCGTCGACGTACGCGACCAGACCGCTCGTGGACGGCGCGTCCGGGATCCCGCACGCGGTCTGGTCCTGCAGCATCCCCATCCGCTCGTCCAGGGTCGAGGCGGTCCAGATCCAGCCGCGGATCTTGAACCGCTGACACTGGCAGTACCCGGCGTCGGTCGTACCGAAGATCGCCTGAAGGTCCTCCCACGACGCTTCGTTGGCCGGTACGAACGTCACCTGCGTGTCCTCGATCACCTGCCGCATGCCCGCAGGTTAACCCCGGTTCCGGACGATCCCCGTCCGGAACAAATCCCACGCCGTGCAGCCGAACCGCGGCTAGGTTGGGGCGCATGCACCGCAGCCGCGTGTCTACCTTCCTGATCGACGTACGCCGGGACGACACCGACCGAGCCGCCACCTTCTGGGCCGAGGCCCTGGGCGTACGGACGTCGTCGCCGGAGGGCGAGCCGCAGTACACCACTCTCCACGACGGACTGCCCGGCTACGTGCTGGCGATCCAATCGGTCGACGACGAACCGCGCTACCACCTCGACATCGAAACCGACGACGTCGCAGCCGAGGTCAGGCGACTTCAAGACCTGGGCGCCGTCGAGGTCTCCAGCTGGCAGGGCTGCCACACCCTGCAGGCTCCCGGCGGCCATCTCCTCTGTGTCATCCCGGTCCACAGCGACCCGACGTACTTCACCGACAACGCGACCATGTGGGGGATCGAATGACGGATCTTGCGGGGACGTTCCAGCACGAAGCGGTGGCGGTGGCCTACCAGCATCGCCCGCCGTACCCGGATGAGGTCTTCGACCGGCTCGAAGCGCTGATCACCGACGAGCCGCGGCGCGTTCTGGACATCGGCGCTGGTGAGGGTGCGATCGCGCGACCGTTGGCGCCTAGGGTTGAGCGCGTCGACGCGATCGACATCTCGCAAGCGATGGTCGACGCGGGGAAGGGCCGGCCCGGCGGGGACCAGGAGACGATCCGCTGGCAGGTGAGCGGCATCGAGACGGCCGAGCTTGATGGCCCGTACGCACTCGTCACCGCCGGCGCGAGCATCCACTGGATGCCGTGGGAGGAGACGTTCGCCCGGATCGTCCCGCACCTGACGCCCAACGCGCAGCTCGTCGTGATCGAGCACGGTCCGGTGGACCAACCGTGGTGGGACGATCTCGTCAAGGTCATCGAACGCCACTCGCGCAAGCAGAACCACGACCCGAGGTTCAGTGTGGTGGACGCGATCCGCGAGCGCGGGCTGCTCGAGCTGACCGGTACGGCGAGGACCGCGCCGGTGACGTATCACCAGCGGGTCGCCGACTACATCGAACAGTTCCACTCGACTTCGAGCCTGGCCCGCGACCTGATGCCCGCCGACGAGGCGGCCGAGTTCGATGCCGGCGTCGAGGCGGCCGTGCGCCCTTACGTGCAGGACGGAGTACTGGCGCTGCAGATCGAGGCCGAGCTGAGCTGGGGCCGGCCGCTAGCCCTCTAGTGCGTCGGCGCGGGACTGGAGATACCGCTGCTCCGGCGCGCTCTGCGTCAGCCGCGCTGCGAGCTGATAGGTGGCCCGGGCGGCCTCGTGGTCGCCGGACAGCTCGAGCAGATGAGCACGTACGGCGGCCAGCCGGTGGTGATCCTTCAACGCGGGATCGGCGTCGTCGAGCAGCGCCAGCCCCGCCGCCGGCCCGTGCACCATGGCGACCGCGACGATCCGGTTGAGCGTGACCATCGGACCGGGCGCGGTCGACTCGAGCAGTTCGTACAGCATCAGGATCTCGCGCCAGTCGGTGTCCTCGGCCCGCTTCGCCTCGTCGTGGACCGCGGCGATCGCGGCCTGCAGCTGGTACGCGCCGACCGGTGCGGACCGCAGCGTCGACGCGATCAACTCGGTGCCCTCGGCAATCGCATGTGCGTCCCACAGCGTCCGGTCCTGTTCCGGCAACGGCACCAGCGCGCCGTCCGCCGTCGTCCGCGCGGGCCGGCGCGCGTCCGTCAGCAGCATCAACGCGAGCAGCCCGGCCACCTCGCCCTCGGCAGGCAACTCCGCGTGCAACTGCCGGGTCAACCGGATCGCTTCCATGCTCACCTCGACCCGGTGCAGCGACGACCCCGACGACGCGGTGTAGCCCTCGTTGAAGATCAGATACAGCACCTGCAGTACGGCGGCCAGCCGCTCGGGCTGCTCGGCCGCCGGTGGCAAGGCGAACCGGGCACCCTGCAACTTGGCCTTCGCCCGGCTGATCCGCTGCCCGATCGTTGCCTCCGGCACCAGAAACGCCCGGGCGATCTCGCTGGTGGTCAGCCCGCCTACGGCCCGCAAGGTGAGCGCGATCTGTGACTGTTGAGTGAGCGACGGATGACAGCAGAGCATCAGCAGCGTCAGCGAGTCGTCGACCGAGGACGCGGGCTCCGGTTCCGGAGCGGTGGCGATCGTCTCCTCCCGCCGCTGCCGCGCCGCCTCGCTGCGCAGCACCTCGATCCGGCGCCGCGACGCGACCGTGATCAGCCAGCTGCGCGGATTGTCCGGTACGCCGTCACCCGGCCACTGCAGTGACGCGGCCAGCAGCGCCTCCTGGACGGCGTCCTCGCACGCGTCGAAGTCGCCGTACCGGCGGACCAGCGCGCTGAGCACCTGCGGCGCCT
This sequence comes from Kribbella sp. NPDC026596, assembly GCF_040638415.1. Lineage (NCBI taxonomy): Bacteria > Bacillati > Actinomycetota > Actinomycetes > Propionibacteriales > Kribbellaceae > Kribbella > Kribbella sp. NPDC026596. Next base: position 17,126 of record NZ_JBEZYF010000088.1, read on the forward strand.
GCTCCCGCAGCAGCTCCTCGAGCTGCATCAGGTGTACGCCGACAGGTCGCGGACCGGCCGTACTTCGACGACGCTGAACGGCGCCTCCGGGATCTGCGCGACGATCTCGACGGCACGGTCCATGGAGTCGCAGTCGAGCAGGTAGAACCCGGCCAACTGCTCCTTGACCTCGGCGAACGGTCCGTCGGTGGTCATCGGCCGGCCGTCCCGGACGAGCACCTGCTTGGTGAGGCCCGGGTCGTCCAGCGATTCCGACGCGACCAGCTCCCCGCGCGCAGCGAGTGCCTCGTGCAGAGCGGCGTACCCGGCCATGCCCTCTTTCTTCTGCTCGTCGGTCAGCGAGTCCCACACCGCCCGGGACTCTGGGTTGCCGTAAATGAGCACCAGGAACTTCATGCCTACCCCTCCCGTTTGTACAACGAGCTAAGCATCACCCTTGCGTATCGATCGGGTCACTGGTTTGCAGCGGGCGTAGCGGGAACGGGGCCTGCGCGTTCAGGTATCAGGGGAAGGCCCGGCCTGCCCCGGGATGGCCGGGCGTAAACCTGTCGACGCGCCCAAGTACAGTTACGACCGGTATTTCAGGGTGGAGAAAGGGAGGGGTCGCGTGCCGGAGTTGGAAGTGTCCGACCGGGTGCTCACGATCCCGAACGCGCTCAGCTTCCTCCGGTTGCTGGGAGTGCCGCTGTTCCTGTGGCTGATCCTCGGCCCGGAGGAGGACGGCTGGGCACTGCTGGTGCTGGCCGTCTCCGGGTTCACCGACTGGGCCGACGGCCAGATCGCCCGCCGGATGAACCAGACCACCCGGCTCGGTCAGATGCTCGACCCGGTCGCGGATCGGCTCTACATCTTCGCGACGGTGGTCGGCCTGGCGCTGCGCGACATCATCCCGTGGTGGCTGGCGATCGCGCTGCCGCTGCGTGATCTGCTGCTCATCTTCACCCTGCCGGCGCTGCACCGCCGCGGTTTCAACGCGCTGCCGGTGCACTTCCTCGGCAAGTCGGCCACGTTCTGCCTGCTGTACGCGTTCCCGCTGCTCCTGCTCGGCGACGGCGACAGCACCCTCAACCTGCTCGCCCGCGTGTTCGGCTGGGCGTTCGCGATCTGGGGGACCGGTCTGTACTACTGGGCCGGCGCTCTGTACTTCGCTCAGCTGCGCCACCTCGTCCAGACGGTGAAACCGATCAACGACCCGGCCGGGTAGACCGTGACCCAGCCTGCGCCACCGAAGTCTGCGCCACCGAAGGATGGCCCACCGAAGCCGCGCCGTGTCGACGCGTCGATGTCGCTGCTGAACAACCTGATGGCGCACCCGCTCGACGAGGGGTACGCCGTCGCCGCCCGGACCCGGCCGAAACAAGGCGGCAAACCGTTCCGGTCCAGACACCGGGTGATGCTGGTGGCGGCCACGCTCGTGCTCGGCTTCCTGCTCGCGGTCGCGGCCGCACAGAACTACCGCAGCGCGCCCGCGGCGGAGCAGCAGCGCGACGAGCTGGTCACCCGGATCAACCAGGCCGACACCCGGCTGAACGGCCTGCGCACCCAGCAGACCCAGCTGGCCGACGAGGTACGCCGGTTGCAGGCGAGCGGACTGGGTAACACCAGCTCGGGCGCGACGTTGCAGCAGCAGCTGGACGACCTCGGGCTGCGCACCGGCGCGATCGCGGTCACCGGTCCGGGCCTCAAGGTGGTGGTCGACGACGCGAAGGACGCCGACAAGGAAGGCCGCCTGCTCGACGTCGACCTGCAGCAACTGGTCAACGGCCTGTGGACCTCGGGCGCGGAGGCGATCTCGGTGAACGGCCATCGGCTCACCTCGCTGACCGCGATCCGGGGTGCGGGCAGCGCGATCACGGTCGACTACAGTTCGCTGACCCCGCCGTACACAGTGCTCGCGATCGGGGACACGGCGACCATGCCGGCCCGGTTCGCGCAGAGCTCGGGTGGCCAGTGGGTGCAGTATCTGGTCAGCAACTTCGATGTCCGGATGACGATCACGACGGAGGATTCCGTGCTGGTGCCGGCCGATGCGACCATCGCGTTGCGTTACGCGAAGGTGAGGTCGAGATGATCGCCGTACTCGGGCTGGTGATCGGTGTCGTGATCGGCCTGCTGGTCGCGCCCGACGTCCCGGAGTGGGCCCAGCCGTACCTGCCGATCGCCGTGGTCGCCGCCCTCGACGCGGTGTTCGGGGCGCTGCGGGCGTTCCTGGACGGGATCTTCGACGACAAGGTGTTCGTCGTCTCGTTCGTGTCGAACGTCCTGATCGCGGCACTGATCGTCTACCTGGGTGACCAGCTGGGCGTCGGCTCGCAGCTGTCCACCGGCGTGGTCGTCGTCCTCGGCATCCGGATCTTCACCAACATGGCCGCCATCCGCCGGCACATCTTCAGGGCCTGACATGAGCGACGACAAACCCGATCCGAAGCCCGATCCGAAGCCGGGCGCGAAGCCCGATCCGGTCGAGCCGCAGCCGGTCTCGCCGCAGCCGGCCGAATCGAAGTCGGTCGAATCGCAGCCTGTTGAGCCGCAACCGGTCGAGACGCCGCAGCCGGTCGAGACGCCGCAGCCGGGCGGGCCGACGCCGATGCCGCAGCCGAAGAAGCCGCGGACGCCGAACCTGGCGCTGCGCCGGCTCAAGGCCGGGTTCAAGCCGTCCCGCGGCCAGGCGATCGTCGCCGTCGTGCTCGCGCTCGTCGCCTGCATGGCCGTCGTCCAGGTCCGGGTGAACCGGGCCGACGACGGGTACCAGAACGCCCGCCGCGAGGACCTGATCGCGATCCTCGACGGCCTCGGCCAGAACACCCGCCGGCTGGAGAGCGAGATCGCCGAGCTGGAGGAGCGGAAGAACTCGCTGTCCTCTAGCGCCGACAAGGCCCAGACCGCGCGCGAGCAGGCCGAGGCCCAGGTCCGGGTGCTCGGTATCCTGGCCGGCACATTGCCCGCGACCGGACCCGGTGTCCGGATCACGCTGAACGACCCCCAGGGCAAGATGACCTCGAGCAACCTGCTGGACGCGATCGAGGAGCTGCGCGACGCCGGCGCCGAGGCGATCCAGATCAACGGGTCCGCCCGGGTGGTCGCGAGTACGGACTTCGTCGACGACGCGCCGGGGATCCGGATCGACGGTCAGAAGGTGAATTCGCCGTACGTTGTCGAGGCCATCGGGGAGTCGCACAACCTGGCCGAGGCGGCCAACTTCCCGGGCGGCCTGGTCAGCGAGGTGACCGGTCCGCAGGTGGGTGGCACGGCCGAGGTGAACGAGCTCGACTCGGTCCAGATCACCGCCTTGCACGCGCCGGAGGAGCATCGCTACGCTCGCCCGGCGCCCAGCCCGACCAAGTAGGCCAGACGTTCCCAGCAGAAAGAGGACCGAGGTGTACCCCGAAGACCTGAAGTACACGGCCGAGCACGAGTGGGTGAAGGCCGGCGAAGGCCCGGTGCGGGTCGGTATCACCGACTTCGCGCAGGACGCGCTCGGTGACATCGTGTACGTGCAGCTGCCCGAGGTGGGCAGCGCGGTGCGGGCCGGCGACGCCTGTGGCGAGCTGGAGTCGACCAAGAGCGTCAGCGACCTGTTCGCGCCGGTCAACGGCACCGTGACCGCCGTCAACGAGGCGCTCGCCGACCAGCCGGACCTGGTCAACAGCGACCCGTACGGCGAGGGCTGGCTGCTCGACATCGAGCTCGAGGACACCACCGAGGTGGAGGCGCTGATGGACGCCGAGGCCTACCAGGGGCAGCTCGACCAGAGCTGAGCGTCACCGGCCGGCAACGGGCTTGGCCGGGACTGATAGGTTGGCCGGACCTCAACCGCTGGTCGAGGGTTGAGGTCCGCGAATCTGCGTCCACACTTGTTCACACGGGGTCATTCGAGAACGTCGCCGGACCGCCGGCGATCGGGAGGATCACAGCATGCCGTTCTGCAACCAGTGCGGGCACGAGAACTCCGAGGGCAGCCGGTTCTGCTCGCAGTGCGGAGCGATGCTTCCTGGCGCGGACCGCCCGGCGGCAGCCCCGGCGGCCCCGCCGGCGACTCCTGGTGTCACCGACACCGCGATGCTGACCCCGATCGGTGTGGAGCCCGAGCCCGAGCGCACCGGCGAGCCGCTGTCGGTGGAGGACGAGGCCGCGGTCGGCGCGCTGCCGGCCGGGTCCGCACTGCTGATCGTCCAGCGCGGCCCGAACGCGGGCAGCCGGTTCCTGCTCGACGTCGACGTGGTCACCGCCGGCCGGCACCCGGACAGCGACATCTTCCTCGACGACGTGACGGTGTCCCGTCGGCACGCGGAGTTCCGCCGGGACGCGAACGGCGTGAAGGTCCGCGACGTCGGCAGCCTCAACGGCACCTACGTGAACCGGGACCGGATCGACGAGGTCCGGCTGACCAACGGCGACGAGGTCCAGATCGGCAAGTACCGGTTGGTGTACTACGCCAGTGGCCAAGCCTGATCCGGCCATCGAGGGCCGCGGCATCGGAGCGGTGCTGCAGCTGCTGCAGGCCGAGTTCGCGGACGTCACTATCTCCAAGATCCGCTTCCTCGAGGCCGAGGGACTGGTGACACCGGCGCGGACCGCGTCGGGCTACCGGAAGTTCAGCGCCGCGGACGTCGAGCGGCTGCGGTACGTGCTGACCGCGCAGCGTGACCAATACCTGCCGCTGAAGGTGATCAAGGAACACCTCGGTGCGATCGACCGCGGTCTGCGTCCGGCGGCCGGTGGCCCACCGGTCGCCCCGAGTTCGTTGCCGAAGACCCCGGGGCAGCCGGCGCCGGTGGACTTCGGTGCCGACGGCATCGAGCTGAAGCTGACCCGGGCGGAGCTGCGCGCGGCCGCGGGGATTTCGGCGGAGCTGCTGGACCAGTTGGAGAGCCACGGCCTGGTGGTGGCCCGTGGCAACCACTACGGCGGGGACGCGATCGTCGTCGCCCGGGTGGCCGCGGAGTTCGCGCCGTACGGGATCGAGCCGCGGCACCTGCGGCAGTTCCGTACGGCGGCCGATCGCGAGGTCGGCCTGATCGAGCAGGTCACCGGGCCCCGCCGTACCGAGCAGACCGAGGAGCTGGCCGCGCTGGCGGTCCGGTTGCACACGGCGCTGGTGCGTTCCCGGCTGCCCCGCTAGCCACCCCGAGGGCCTACCAGGACGAACACCTCGGAGTAGGCTGAAGGTGTGCGCGAAGTCGACGTGGTCGGAGTCCGGGTAGAGATGCCCTCGAGTCAGCCGATCGTGCTGCTCCGGGAGGTCGGCGGAGAGCGTTACCTGCCGATCTGGATCGGCGCGGCCGAGGCGAGTGCGATCGCGTTCGCCCAGCAGGGCATGGAGCCACCCCGGCCGCTGACCCACGACCTGTTCGCCGAGACGATCCGCGTGCTCGGGCACACGCTCAGTCAGGTCCGGATCGTGAACCTGACCGACGGCGTGTTCGAAGCGATCCTGGTCTTCGACGACAAGACCGAGATCTCCGCGCGGCCGTCGGACTCGATCGCCCTGGCGCTGCGCACCGGGACACCGGTGTTCTGCACCGAGGAGATCCTGGCCGAGGCCGGCATCCCGGTTCCGGACAGTGAGGACACCGGCGCCGACGAGGTGGAGGAGGAAGAGGAGGTCGAGCGCTTCCGCGAGTTCCTCGACCAGGTGACTCCGGAGGATTTCGACAAGAGCTGACGTCCCGGGAGGCGGGGCGGGAACGCTCAGCCGACCGGCGTGGTACAAGACCAGATAGGTAACGATTCGGGCGGCGGTCGCGACACGCTCTCCGCTCGACGCGGTTGTCGTTGACCCTCCCAGGTCGGCGGCTTACCTTGAAGGAGTCGTGGGGTGTTGTCACTCCACGGATGTGACCCGTTCCAGTCGGTACCCAGGGAGGCTCAGGCGTGACACGCACCGGCGACACGGATCTGACGGCGCAGTCGACGTCCGAAGCACGCGCCGAGGCGGCCGCCGCCGCCGGCGTTCAGGGTCTGCTCTTCGACGACGACCTGCGGCCGATGCCGGAGGACGTCGGGTTCCGTGGTCCGACGGCGTGCGCGGCGGCCGGGATCACCTACCGTCAGCTCGACTACTGGGCCCGTACGGGCCTGGTCTCCCCGTCCGTGCGCCCGGCGACCGGCTCCGGCACGCAGCGGTTGTACGGTTTCCGTGACGTCCTGTTGCTCAAGGTGATCAAGCGGCTGCTCGACGCCGGCATCTCGCTGCAGCAGATCCGGACCGCGATCGCCCACCTGAGCAAGCGGGGCATCGACGACCTGACCCAGATCACGCTGATGAGCGACGGTGCCTCGGTCTACATGTGCACCTCGCCGGACGAGGTGATCGATCTGCTGGCCGGCGGCCAGGGCGTGTTCGGGATCGCCCTCGGTGGTGTCTGGCGCGAGGTCGAGGGTTCGCTGTCGGAGCTGCCGACCGAGCGTGCCGACGGCCACGAGGACGGCGACGGCCACGGCAACGACGAACTCGCCGCCCGCCGCCGCGCCCGCATGACCGGCTGACCAGTCGACTCCGCTGTCAGGGCTGTTCGGGGATTCCTGGTAGCCTCGGGGCAGCCGTACACAGCACTCGGGAGAGACCCGTTCATCCGGGCGCCGAAGGGGCAATTCCTCCCCGGAACCTCTCAGGCCCATGGACCGAGTGCCACAGGCGACTCTGGAGCGCCCCCGCGTGAGCTGGGCGTGACAGAGGGGGAGGCGACCGGAAGCACTGTCAGCAACGGAGCCTCTAGATGAACAACTCACCCCAGCTCTCGGCGACCTTCGCCGACCGGCACATCGGACCCCGCCCGGACGAGATCGCCCGGATGGTCCAGCTTCTCGGGTACGACGACGTCGACGCGCTGGTGGGTGCCGCGGTGCCGGCGTCCATCCGGTCAGCCGAGGCGCTCCGGCTACCCGAACCGGCCTCCGAGGTCGACGCTCTCACCGAGCTGCGCCAGCTGGCCGCTCGCAACACCGTGGCCACCTCGATGATCGGCCAGGGGTACTACGGCACCTTCACACCTTCGGTCATCGTCCGGCGTCTGGTCGAGAACCCAGCCTGGTACACCGCGTACACGCCGTACCAGCCGGAGATCTCCCAGGGTCGGCTCGAGGCGCTGCTGAACTTCCAGACCGCCGTCTCCGACCTGACCGGCCTGCCGACCGCCAACGCGTCGCTGCTGGACGAGGGCACCGCGGCGGCCGAGGCGATGACGCTGGCGCACCGGTCGAACAAGAAGAGCAAGTCCGACCGCTTCCTGGTCGACGCCGACTGCTTCGCCCAGACCATCGCCGTGGTTCAGACCCGCGCCGAGGCGCTCGGGATCGAGGTCGTCGTCGCCGACACGACCGACGGTCTGCCCGAGGGTGACTTCTTCGGCTTCCTGGTGCAGTACCCGGGCTCCGGTGGCGTCGTCCGTGACCTCAAGCCGCTGATCGCCGCCGCGCACGAGCGCGACACCCTGGTCGCGGTCGCCTCCGACCTGCTCGCGCTGACGGTGCTCGAGGCCCCGGGTGAGGCCGGCGCCGACATCGTGATCGGGTCCTCGCAGCGCTTCGGCGTACCGCTGTTCTACGGCGGTCCGCACGCCGGCTTCATGTCCGTCCGGACCGGTCTGGAGCGGTCGTTGCCGGGTCGCCTCGTCGGTGTCTCGGTCGACGCCGACGGCGCACCGGCGTACCGGCTGGCGCTGCAGACCCGCGAGCAGCACATCCGTCGCGAGAAGGCGACCTCCAACATCTGTACGGCGCAGGTCCTGCTGGCCGTGGTCGCGTCGATGTACGCCGTCTACCACGGACCCGACGGGCTGCAGGCGATCGCCGAGCGGGTCCACGGGTACGCCGGCAAGCTGGCCGCGTCACTGCGCGCGGGTGGCGTCGAGGTTGTGCACGCCGACTTCTTCGACACCGTGCTCGCCCGGGTCCCCGGCCAGGCCGCGGACGTCGTCGACGCCGCCCGGCAGAACGGCATCTGGCTCCGGCAGGTCGACGCGGACCACGTCGGCATCTCCTGTGACGAGAAGACCGATGTCGCCGCGCTGACCCGGGTCTGCCAGTCCTTCGGCGTCCGGTACGACGGTTCGCTCGACGCGCCCGCGGTGGCCGTTCCGCGGACGACGGACTACCTGACGCATCCGGTGTTCAACACGCACCGGTCCGAGACCGCCATGCTGCGGTACCTGCGCAAGCTGTCCGACTACGACTACGCGCTGGACCGCGGGATGATCCCGCTCGGGTCGTGCACGATGAAGCTGAACGCGACCACCGAGATGGAGCCGGTCACCTGGCCGGAGTTCTCCGATGTGCACCCGTTCGCGCCGATCGAGGACGCGGCCGGGTACGTGACGCTGATCGGTCAGCTGGAGCGCTGGCTGGCCGAGGTGACCGGGTACGCGAAGGTCTCGATCCAGCCGAACGCGGGCTCGCAGGGTGAGCTCGCCGGTCTGCTCGCGATCCGCGGATACCACCACGCGCAGGGCGACTTCGAGCGGAACGTCTGCCTGATCCCGGCGAGTGCGCACGGCACGAATGCCGCCTCCGCGGTGATGGCCGGCATGAAGGTAGTCGTTGTCAAGGGCAACGATGACGGCACGATCGACCTGGACGACCTGCGGGCGAAGGCTTCCGAGCACGCTTCCCACCTCGCGGCGATCATGATCACCTACCCGTCGACGCACGGCGTGTACGAGGAGAGCGTGCGCGAGGTCTGCCAGATCGTCCACGACCACGGCGGCCAGGTGTACGTCGACGGCGCGAACCTGAACGCCCTGCTCGGTCTGGCGAAGCCGGGTGAGTTCGGCGGCGACGTCAGCCATCTGAACCTGCACAAGACGTTCTGCATCCCGCACGGCGGCGGTGGTCCGGGTGTCGGACCGGTGGCCGTGGCCGAGCACCTGGCGCCGTACCTGCCGAACCACCCGCTGCTGGATCAGGCCGGTCCGGAGTCCGGGGTCGGGCCGATCAGCGCCGCGCCGTTCGGGTCCGCCGGTGTGCTGGCGATCTCGTGGGCGTACATCCGGATGATGGGTGCCGAGGGCCTGACGGCTGCCACGAAGGCCGCCGTACTGACCGCGAACTACGTGGCGAAGCGGCTCGAGGGCGCCTTCCCGGTGCTCTACACCGGCGAGAACGGCCTGGTCGCGCACGAGTGCATCCTGGATCTGCGGCCGATGACCAAGGAGACCGGGATCAGCGTCGACGACGTCGCGAAGCGGCTGATCGACTACGGCTTCCACGCGCCGACGATGTCGTTCCCGGTGGCCGGCACGCTGATGGTGGAGCCGACCGAGTCCGAGGATCTCGGTGAGCTCGACCGGTTCTGCGACGCGATGATCGCGATCCGGCACGAGATCGACCGGGTCGCGGCGGGGGAGTGGCCGGCCGCCGACAACCCGCTGGTGAACGCGCCGCACACCGCCGAGTCGGTGATCAACGACAAGTGGGAGCACGCCTACACTCGCGAGGAGGCCGCGTTCCCGCGCTCGGTCGACCGGACCTCGAAGTACTGGCCCCCGGTCCGCCGCATCGACGGCGCCTACGGCGACCGCAACCTCATCTGCTCCTGCCCATCCCCGGAGGCCTTCGAGTAGGTGGCGCCGCGGGGCTGCGGATCCAGTTGTGGGTGGCTACTTGATCCGCAGTCCTGCAGCCTCCACGGCCCGATGAAGGTGTCCGACCGCACAGAACGACTGACCGGACAGCTCCCAGACCGCGACGCCGTGCACCTCCGCCGGAGCCGTGAGGACACCGAGGGACTCGCCGGTCGAGTTGACCAACTCCGGCCAAGGACGGTTCAGCTCAGCCATGGCGTCGTCCTGTAGCTGGAACGCGGCGAGGGCACATGCCTGCTCCGCCCCGCCCCCGACGTCGAGCGGGAACTCGTGTCCGCCGGCGACCAGGATCAAGTCGTCACCAGGCGTTCCGGTCCAGGCGGGGTCGACCCGGATCTCGACATTCTGCAGTCCGGTCCCGGCAAAATCCGCGTTCAGCCGATCAGCGACGAAGGCCTGCGCAGCGCCCGTTTCGCTCTCGGTCCAGGTGTCCATGACAGCTCCCAGGTCGTTGATCACACTAGTTTGCACTTGATGAAGAACTTCTGCACGACAGCGCCTTTGGTGCTGTACGACGTGCCAGTGATCTTGAAGATCTGTCCCGGCTTGTACGTCCGCACATACCGATTCTTCGACTTGTCCCAGGTCCTCGCCGGAAGCGATCCGTGCGGCGGGTAGCTCTGCTTCTTGCCGTCGACCTTCTTCGGGCCGACGTAAATGTTCACGACGTACCGCTCGGCGGGCAACTTCGGGTACGCGCCCCATTGAATGGATGTGCCAGGCCCCTTCTGCTGGATCGACAGTCGTCCCAGCTTGTTCTCGTCGGTGTAGCTCGGCGAGCAGGAGTGGACAGTTGCCGAGCCCGATCCGGACGGGGGTACGTCCGCGGCGCATGCTTTGACCGTCGGCCCGACCATCGCAACAAGCGCGAGCGCGTGCGCCGGCCTCCCGGCCCGCAGGAGCTTCTTTGCGAAGTTGTTGTGGGAGTCGACGGCAGGCATCGTCCGGTCTCCGATCTGCAATTGGGGCGGTGGAAAGGCGGAACGGACGCGGAGCGCCGGGGACTAGAGGCGAACGATGAGGCGCCCCCTTTCAGCACGTCCGCTCCGCCGGCTCAGTGGCGATCAGCACCTGATGGCCGCCGCGGCTGAGGTGGTCACGGATGTCCAGTGGATTGCCGAGGATTGCCAAGTGATGCAAGGTCGGTACGACGAGCGATAGGCCATCCGACTCCAGTAGCGAACCGAGCAGGTCGAAGACGGCATCCGGAGGCCCGGCCCTCTGGACGTACACCGTCCCAAGCCGATATCCGCGCTCGGTGGCACAGGCGATCAGCTTTCGATGCGTGGCCAAAAGCTCACCAGCGTCTCTCACGAAGGTCATTGATATGAATCCGAACGCAACGCGGCCTCGGAGCCGATCGGCTTCCTCGTCATCGCTCAGTCCGGCGTCCGGCATGGTTGGTCCTCCCGTGTCGGGCTCATCGGCCCACTAGGCCCAGATTCAGCCAGGTCGCTGGTTACGGGGAGGTACTAGTCGCGTCAAAACCGTCAACTTCTGCGAGAATTCGTGCAAGGTGACCCGACGTCGGGGAGACGCTGCGCTTGTGAACGAGGTTCTGGACAAGCTTCTGCGGGAGCTGAGTTGGTCACCTCGTACGTTGGCGCGCCGTCTCAACCGGGACTTCGGCGCGGGGACGGTCGCGGAGACAGCGCCGTACCACTGGCGAGACTCGAGCGGCGTGCCTCGGCCGCCGCTACCCGCGCTCGTGGCCCATCTCCTGTCCCGCGAAGTTGGGCGACTGGTCACGGTCGGCGAGCTCTGGCAGGGGCGTGCCACGGATTCGCCGCTAGTCGTCTCAGCAGACGCAGCTCTGCGCCAGCCGTGGACCCGAGCCGGCACACTCAGTGCTATCGACGACTGGGTAGTAGCGGGGTTGTTGGACAGGCGACAGTTCCTGGCGATCTCCGGTGTCAGCCTTACCTCGATTCCCGGCGACTACTTGGCGGGAGGGCAGACTGCGCGCGAGTTCGCACGCGTCGCCGTAGACAGCCCTCTGATCGAGCAGATCGAGCAGACAATCCCCATGCTCCAAAGGTTGGACGACGCCAGTGGAGGTGGTCGTCATCTCGAGTACGTGGGCGCACAGTTTCGCTCTGTCGCGCTGGTGGTACGCCAAGGGGGACAACCACGCTCAATCGAGGTTCGACTCCTTTCGGCACTCGCCGAGATCGGCCAGCTGGCGGGTTGGATGGCGTTCGACGCCGGCCTCCACGGCCCGGCACAGCGCTACCTCCTCACCGCGCTCCGAGCTGCGCACGAATGCGGATACAAGGCGATGGCCGCTCACATAGTGGCGGATCTGGCTTTCCAGGCGGCCACACGAGAGAAACCATCAGACGCTGTGGCGCTGGGCGAATCCGCAGCCAGGATCGCTCGGCGCGCCCCGGCGAGCGTTCGAGCGTCGGTCCAGACGCGCCTCGCCTACGGATATGCGATTGCCGGCGACATCTCCGCGTTCGAACACGCCCACAAGAGCGCTGTCGAGGTGCTGGCTGATCGTGATCGTTCCGAGGATCCGGCCTGGATGTACTACCTGACGCCAAGCCACCTCGATGCGCAGGCCGGCTATGCGCTGACGCACGTCGGTATGCTCGCATCGGAGAGTGGCAACACATCGGCCGGCCGTTCGATGCTGCGCGAGGGCGAGAAGCTCCTGCGCACAGGTGCCTACGACAGACCACTCACCACGGAGTCGCAACGTCGTGCCCTCTTCGAAGGTGCTTGGCTGGCTACTGCGGCCGCCGGCCGGGGCAACCTGGAGGAGGCATGCGCTCTTGGACGGATAGCCGTCGCGCGGACCGCGACAGTGCGCTCTGCCCGAAGTATCGACGTACTCGGTAGGCTTGCGACGCGCTTGCGGCGGGCCAGGCGCAACGAGTACGTCAGGGATTTCCTGCCGTCGCTCGAAGCTTGTCTTAGCAAGACGTCGGCGTCATGAGTCAGCGCGTTGTTGTCGTCGGGGCTGGTGTGATCGGACTGACCACCGCCATCCGGCTCGCTGAGGCAGGTCATGGGGTGGAGGTGGTAGCGGCCGAGCCACCACAAGCGACGACCTCGGCCGTGGCCGGTGCACTTTGGGGTCCATGGCTGGTCGAGCCGCGCGAGCGCGTCCTTCCCTGGGCCGCCCACACTCTGAGGGTGCTGGGTGAACTCGCCGATCACCCGGGCTCAGGCGTTCGGGTGGCAACGGGCGTCGAGGTGTCCCGAGTCAGCTACGACCCGCCGGACTGGTCCGGCCTGCTGTCCGATCGGACCCCGTGCACGTCCGACGAGCTTCCACCCGGCTATCGCCACGGCTTCCGGTACAGTGCGCCGCTGGTTGACATGCCCGTTCACCTCAACTACCTGCTGTCCAGACTGCAAGCTGCCGGAGGGACGCTGACCATTCAGCGGCTGACCTCGCTGGACCAGGAAGGTACGGACCCGCAGGCCGTGGTTGTGAACTGTTCGGGCATCGGCGCCAGACATCTCGTTCCCGACGTGGATCTCTTTCCGGTTCGCGGTTACCACGTCGTGGTCACCAACCCCGGTCTGACGGAATTCCTCGAAGCCGACACCGAAGATCCCGTAGACCTGCTCGCGATCTACCCGCACCGCGACCATGTGATCCTCGGTGGAACCGCCGAGCCTGAGGTCTGGGACCGCGGGCGCGATGATGCGATCGCGGCTGCCATCGTTGACAGGTGTGCGAGGCTCGAACCCCGCCTTGCCAAGGCCACGATCATCGAGCACCGAGTCGGCCTACGGCCGACCAGAGCTGCGATCCGTGTCGAAGCCGAGCGATCAGCGCTCGGAAGCCTGGTCATCCACAACTATGGGCACAGCGGCGCCGGCGTGAGTCTCGGATGGGGATGTGCGGAGGAGGTCGTCTCGCTTGTTTCCGCCGCCACCCGAGCGACAGGCTTCTGACGTCCTACGATTCCGCAGCTCGATCGCGAATGCCGCGGCGGGCGAGTACACGACATCCGGTCTGGCGCCTGAGGCCGAGAAGTGCTGCGTCTAGTATGACGGGATGTCGATGAACCTGTTCGACAGGACGCGTTTATCGGGTCGCAGGCTGCTATCGCCCGCTGACATGCACACGGATCTGCCCTTGCGCGCCCTGGAGCCCCCTGAGTGACTTCGGTTCGACCTGATACTGCCGCTGCTCTGTTCGCCGGGATTGCGGCGGCGCAGAGCGAAGGGAAGTTGCCGTCGGTGAATGCCGGCGTGGTCCGGGACGGGGCGCTGGTGTGGACCGGGTCGCGGGGGCAGTTCGCGACTGTCGATGGTGGGGTGCCAGGGCCGGATGTGCAGTACCGGATCGGGTCGATCACCAAGACACTGACTGCTGTGCTGGTGCTGCAGTGCCGTGACGACGGGTTGCTCGCGCTGAACGATGCCGTGGGCAAGCATCTGCCGGGGATCGCGTTCGGTGATCGGACGATCCGGCACCTGCTCGCGCACAGCGGCGGGATGAACGCCGAGCCCGAAGGCCCGTGGTGGGAGCGGAGTCCGGGTGTCACGTTCGACCAACTGACGGCGGCGATGGACGAGTCGCAGGCCGTGGGTCCGGCCGACCGTCGCCATCACTACTCGAACCTCGGCTACGGACTGCTCGGTGAGATGGTCGCCCGGTTGCGGGGCTCGTCCTGGCTCGAACTCGTGCAGGAGCGCATCCTCGATCCGCTCGAGATGCGCCGTACGACGTACTTCCCGTCGGGGTCGTCCGCACAAGGGTTCTCCGTTCATCCGTTCAGCGGTCAGCTGGTGGAGGAACCGGCGTACGACGCGGGGGCGATGGCGCCGGCCGGGCAGTTGTGGAGCACGATCGAGGACCTGGCGAAGTACGCGATGTTCTGGATCGACCCGGTCTACGAGGTGCTCCACCGGGACACGGTCGAGGAGATGGCGGCACCGATGGCCGCGGATCCACGGGAAGGGCTGACCGCGTCGTACGGACTGGGTCTGCGACTGATTGCCGACGACCCGCACGTGCTGGTCGGGCACACCGGCTCGATGCCCGGCTTCCTGGCCGGCCTGTTCGTCGACCGCGCCCGCCGGCTCGGCGCTGTCGCCCTGGGCAACGCCACCTTCGGCCGAGTCGCCTCGTTGCCACCCGACTTGATCGACACGCTGGCCACGTACGAGCCCATCCTCCCGACCGAGTGGCTGCCTGAGCCTCCGCTGGCCCAAGGCTCAGATCTCCTCGGCCACTGGTACTGGGGCAACACCCCACTCACCATGTCCGTCTCCGCCGGCATCCTCCAACTCACCGGCGGCCTCACCACCCGCTTCTCCCCGCTGGCCCCCGACCTCTACCAAGGCCGCGACGGCTACCTCGCCGGCGAGAAACTCCGAGTAATCCGCAAGGGCACCACCATCACCCACCTCAACATCGCCACCTTCGTTTTGACTAGGACGCCGTACGGGCTAGTTGATGATCTCGACCAGGCGTAGGCCTTCGGTTGGGCCGGTGACGGACAGTTCCGCGACCTGGCCGATCCCTCTGACGTAGTACTTGTTGTCCAGGACGTCCGGTTCGAGTGCGGTGGTTTCGGCCGTGCGGAGGGCGTGGCGGAACGTGCCGAGGGGGACGGTCACCCTGGCGTTGCGGCCGACGACCCAGAAGATGTCTTCGGCGTGGCCGGCGTACCACTCCTGGCGGAACTTGCGGCCGAGTTGTGGGTGGGCCTGCATGAAGACCCCGGGCTGCGCGCCGTCGACACCCGCGTGGAAGCTGCCTTCGCGGCTGACCACGCGACCGCGGCTGTCCAGCTCGGCAGTGTCCTCGCCGAAGTACCAGACGTTGCCGCAGCGGTCCTGGGCGTAGTAGTCGCTGGTGCGCTCCTCCAGGACGTTCTTCAGGTAGAGGCGGTCCTCGACGATCCGGGTCCGGACTCCCGCGATCACTCTGGTCCGGGACGTCGTGACGACCAGGTTGAGGGCCTTCTCACCGTCCTTGACGCCGGTGGAGACCAACGTGCGCCCGGGTCTGAGCGGGAACCACGGGTTGGTCACGTTCGGAGAGAAGTCGTCGGGGTTGATCTTCGGGTGGTAGCGGCTACCCGGTCCGAACACCGGCAGTTTGCACGTCGACGGGTGGCGGTGGTCCGGGTGCGCGGAGCTTGTGGTGGGGGTGGCGCCGGCGAGCAGGGCGGCGACTGCGAGCAGGACACCGGGCTTCATCCAGCCGATCATGAGCTGTGCTCCTTTCGTTCACGACTCAGCCTGCGACCGAGGCGCTGAACGAGGCCTGAACGGGTGAGGCTCGCCACTCCGGGAGTGGCCGAGTTGACACGATGAGTCAGCGCGACAAAAGTTAGGCCTGCCTTAGTAGGGCTTGCCTTACTCGACAACTTCTCCTGGGAGTCTGGATGTCGCAGCCCGCGCGTCTGACCGCGCTGCCCACACCCGTTCGCGACCCGTTCGCCGCGCGGTGGCCGCTCGCCTCGACGGTGTCGGATCGTGAGCGTGGACCGTTGCCGCACGGGTCGCCGGCGGAGGTACTGCGCCGTACGGCGGAGGTCCTGGGCGAGCCGCGGATCCCGTCGACCGGGGTCGGCGAGTCCGCGGCGCTGGACCTGATCGCGGGCCTGCTGGAGGAGAACGGGATCGACCTGAGCCACCCGCACGCGGCCGCGCACCTGCAGCCGCCGGTGCTGCAGGTCGCGGTGGACGCGGACGCGCTGGCGTCGGCGAGCAACGCGTCGATGGACACCTACGACTCCGGTCCCGCGACGCTCGCGATCGAGCAGTGGGTGGTCAAGGCGCTGGCCGGCCTGGCCGGGTTCGGTCTGGCGGCGGACGGCGTACTCACGCCGGGCGGCTCGATCTCGAACCTGCTCGCCGTGCTGATCGCCCGCGACGCCGCGGCCGCCGTTGCGGGAGTCGACGTACGGCGGAACGGGCTGCAGGGCTTGGATCGCCCGGTGGTGTTCTGCTCCGAACTCGCCCACTTCTCGGTCCAGCGAGCCTGTGCCGCCCTCGGGCTCGGTGAGGAGGCCGCGATCACGATCGCCTCCGACGAGAACTTCCGGATGCGCACCGACGTACTGGCCGACGAGCTCGCCAAGCCCGGACGTACGCAGGTCGCGGTGATCGCCACCGCCGGTACGACGGACTTCGGCACGGTGGACCCGATCGCGCCGATCGCCGAGCTGGCGCGGCGGTACGGCGCCTGGGTGCACGTGGACGCGGCGTACGGGTTCGGGGCGCTGTTCTCGGACCGGCTCGCGCCGCTGCTCGCGGACCTGCCGCACGCGGACTCGGTCACGCTGGACCTGCACAAGATCGGCTGGCAGCCGGCCGCGACCAGCGTGCTGCTGGTCGCCGACCGGAACCGGTTCTCCGCGTTCGGCCGCTCGGTGGACTACCTGAACCCGGCCGACGACATCGACTCCGGGCTGGACGGACTGCTCGGCCGGAGCTTGCAGACCACCCGTCGTCCAGATGCGGTCAAAGTCGCCACCACGCTGACGGCATACGGGCGGGCCGGACTGGGCACAATGCTCGACACCTGTCACGAGCTCGCGCACGCCGCCGCGGCCCGGGTCGTTGCCGACAGCAACCTTGAGTTGCTGGCGCCGGTGACCCTGACCACGGTGCTGTTCCGGGTCGCCGGGCAGGGGCTGGAGGCGTCCGCGGCGGATGCCCTCCAGGGTGAGGTCCGGCGCCGGTTGCTGACGTCCGGGCGGGTGCTGATCGGCCGGACGAAGCTCCCGGCCCGCGGCGGCCGCCCGGCGGCGGTCGCGTTGAAGCTGACGCTGCTGAACCCGAACGCCAGTGCGACGGACATCGAGGATCTGCTCGATCAGGTTGTAGCCACCGGCCTGGACGCGCTGGCGGAAAGTGGCGAAGGAGCAGCGTGAGTTCTGTACTTTTGGCCGGGCCTCCGGCGCCGGCGTGGTCATGGGGCTTGGTCTCCCGGCC
>NZ_JBEZYF010000089.1:0-33991 GCF_040638415.1 Kribbella sp. NPDC026596
GTCGGCACATCGCCCTTCAGGATGTGCAGATCGGTGCCGCAGATCGTCACCGCGTCGACGCGGACGATCGCGTCCTCCGGATCCTGGATCACCGGATCCGGCACCTCACGCCAGCTCCGCTGCCCCGGACCGTTGTAGACCAATGCCTTCATCACAGACCTCCCAAGACGAGACTTTCCACCTTCGACAATGGCCCTCCGCACCGGTCCTGACTGCGGCCGAACTACACCTCCACGCGGGACCTTCGGCCCTCCCTCCAGCGCCTGCGCACGGCTTGACTGGAACTGCAGGAGTACGAACCGAGAGGTGTCCCATGTCAGCGGAACAGCCTGTACTGGTCGGGATCGACGGATCACGCGACGGCCTGATCGCGCTCGGCTGGGCGGCGGCGTACGCCACCCTGCCCCAGGCGCGGTTGCACGCCGTCTACGTCCTGGACGATCAGCCGCAACTCCCCACGAGCACACGACCGACCGGACCGGACGACGGCAGCGAGGTGCTGGAAGACGCCCTCCAGGAGCTCGAGCGGATCGGATTCACGACCGCGACACTGGAAGTGCGCCACGGCCATCCGGCCAAGGTCCTCCTCGAACTGTCCGAGCGCGCCCAGGCCCTGGTCGTCGGCCGCCGCGGCATGGGCGGCTTCGCGGAGCTCGTGCTCGGATCGACATCCCAGGCGTGTACGGCGCTCAGCACCAAGGTGCCGCTGGTCGTCGTACCCGACACCTGGGACCCCGCAGCTCCCGCACACCGGCGGATCGTGGTCGGCGTCGACGGATCGCTGGAAGGCCACGACGCGCTGCGCTTCGCCTTCGAGCTGGCCGACGCGACGCACGCCGAACTCGTCGGTGTCCACGCTGTCGAGATCCGCGAGAGCTACCCCGATCCCAGTGTCTGGACCGACCCGAGCCGACCGCCTTGGGCCGATGCAACCGACGAGCTCCTGGCACGGACGCTGGACGACTGGCAAGCCAAGTACCCCGAGGTCGTTGTCGACCACCGTGCCGTCGCCGATCACCCGGTGCGGGTGCTCGCGCACGAGTCCGAGCTCGCCGACCTGGTGGTGGTCGGTGGGCTCGGCCACACGGCGTTCTCCGAGCTGCGGCTGGGATCAGTGGCCCGTGGCCTGCTTCACCACTCGCACTGCCCGGTCGCCGTCATCCATCACATCTGAGGATTCGTTGCCATGACACTCACTGGGGACATCGTCATCAAAGCGCGGCGACTGACCAAGCGGTTCGGCCGCCGGACCGCGCTCGACGGGCTCGACCTGGACGTCCCGGCAGGCGTCATCCTCGGCTATCTGGGGCCGAACGGCGCCGGCAAGACCACCACGATCCGCCTGCTGGCCGGGCTGATCCGGCCGACGTCCGGCTCGGCGGTGGTCTTCGGGTTCGACGCGAACGACCAGTACGACGTGATCCAGCGCCGGATCGGCTACCTGCCCGGGGATTTCGTCGCCTATCCGGATCTCACCGGCGCGCAGTACCTGGACTACTTCGCCCATCTGTACGGCGGTGTCGACCGGGACCGGATCGAGCTCCTGGCCAAGCGGTTCGACCTGGATCTGGGTGTCCGGATCAGTGCGTTGTCCCGCGGCAACCGGCAGAAGGTCGGTATCGTCCAGGCGTTCATGCATGACCCGGACCTGCTGATCCTGGACGAGCCGACCACCGGGCTGGACCCGCTCATGCAGCGCGAGTTCCGCGACCTGCTGCGGGAGACCCGGGATGCCGGCCGGACCGTCTTCCTCTCCTCGCACGTCCTGTCCGAGATCGACGCCGTCGCCGACACCGTCGCGATCCTGCGAGCCGGCCGGCTGGTGACCACGCAGTCCGTCCAAGCACTGCGGGACCGGGCCCGCCGCCGCCTCGACCTCACCTTCGCCGACACCCCGCCGGCGGACCGGATCCACGCCGTACCCGGTGTGCAGGAGCTCACGATCGACGGCCGGACCGCACACGTTGTCGTCACCGGATCGACCGCGGAGCTCATCAGATCCGTCGCGCCGTACGAGGTGACCAACGTCGTCAGCCACGAGGCCGACCTGGAGTCCGCATTCCTCGACTACTACACCGGCCGGGAGTGAGGGCCATGTTCCGCAACGTCTTCCTGAAGTCGATGTACGACGCCCGCCGCGGACTGATCGGCTGGTCGATCGCGATCGCGGCACTCGTGCTGCTCGAGAGCGCCCTGTGGCCGTCGATCCGGGACATGCCGAACCTGACCGAGCTGTACCAGTCGTTCCCCGAGGAACTGCGCAAGTTCTTCAACCTCGACGCCATGACCACCGGCGCCGGCTTCCTCAACGCCGAGTTGTTCACGCTGATGCTGCCCGGCCTCTTCCTGGTCTACGGCATCGGCCACGGCGCCCGTGCCCTGGCCGGCGAAGAGGAACGCGGGACCCTCGAAATGCTGCTGGTCACGCCCGTCTCCGGCTTCCGCATCGTCGTCGACAAGGCGCTCGCACTGGCACTGTCGATCACCGTCCTCGGGCTCGCGCTGTTCGTCGCCACCACACTCGGCAGCCTGACCTTCGGCCTCGGCATCAGCGTTCCCGCCGCCGCGAGCGGCGCCCTCGCGATGACGTTGCTCGGCGTGGAGTACGGCGTACTTGCCCTGGCCGCCGGTGCCCTGACCGGGCGCCGCACCGCCGCGATCGGGATCGCCTCGGCCGCCGCCACCGCCGCCTACTTCGTCTACGCCGCCGGCCTCATCCTGCCGCGCTTCGAGTCGTGGCAGCCCTACTCCCCCATCCACCAGGCGTTCAACGGTGGACCGCTCGGCGCCGGCCTCCAACTCGGCTACCTCTGGCTCCTCGCCGGCGCAGCCTTCCTCGTCGCGATCGCCCTCCCCGCCCTCGACGGCCGCGACATCTCGACCGCGCATGGCGGCTGAGCCATGCCCACGCCGCGCCGCCGCGACCTCGTGGCCTCGACCCTGATCGCCGTACTGGTGCTGCTCTACCTGCTGTTCCTTGCCTCAAGCACCTTCCTGACCATCCGTGCGATGACCTGCGCGACGCTGATGCTGGGCGGGGCGATCATCATCCTCTGCTCCGACGGCGAGCCGCCGGACGCCCTCAGCTGGCTGACCGCCATCCTCGCTGTCACCGCGGTCGCCGCCGGCACCGTGGCCCTCGCCGTCTCGGCATCGACCCTCTTCCTGACCGCCGCCATCGCGATCACGCTCGCCGTGTGGTCCATCCAGCTCGCCGAACACCTCACCTTCACGCCACCAACCTCTCGGGAGGCACTCGATGACATCGACCCCGGTAACACGAGTTCCGCTGCCGGTACAGCCCGCTGACGAGATGGTCCGGCTCGCCCGGTTCCATCGCGATGTGCGCTGGACCGGCACCATCCAGGCCGACGGCATGGGCCCCGGGAGTCCCGCCATGACCGCGACCGGTGAAGGCCGCCACCACACCATCCAGAACGGACTCTGGATCGTCGGCGACTACCAGCAGGACCAGTTCCTCGCCGACGGGACCTTCGTCCTCCACTGGCAACTGCACTGGGTCGCCGGCTGGGATCCGCAGGCCGGCGAGTACCGCGCCTCGGTCGCCGACAACTACGGCCACCTCGAGATCCTGTCCGGCCGGATCAACGGCGACCTGCTCACCTTCGAGAGCATCGGGCGACCACCCGTCCGCCTCCGCCTCTCCTGGCACCTCGCCGACGACGACACCATGACCTGGCGCAACGAGGTCTCCGTCCAGGGCGGCCCCTTCAACCTCATCGAACGCTACCTCTGCACCACCATCGAGTGAGGAGGACGGCTTCAGGATCCCTGGGCCCACCCGCTCCAGCTCGCCTTGGCGCCGGAGTCGCCGATTCTGACGGCGTCGTAGACAGCCGCGCCCGCGACGACGATGGCGGCCACGGTCACGACAGCGGTCACCGCGCTCGACGCCGGGGCCAGATAGGCGCGCTTCGCCGGGGTCGCCCCGTTGCCCTCCCGTTGCCGCCACCAGACGACGAGCGCCAGGACGGCGACCGCGATGGCCGCGTAGATGGCGGTGTCGCCGAGTTCGGCGTGGCGGTGGATCAGGGCGTTCGGCGCGACGTTGTGTTCGAGGAACTCTCCCGCGCTGGTCGTGATCGGCACCAGGACGACGACCAGCAGCGCCAGGATCGCGTTCGGACCGGCCAACCGGTGTCTGGCGGCCGGGCCAGATCGTGGTCAAGGCCAGCAACGCCGCGGACAACGGGAGCAGGACGACGATGGCGTGGACCAGGAGCACGTGGGCGGGGAGGCCGTTGACAGTCTGCATCAGGTTCCTTCGGATCTCGCTGATCTGGAGTCGCCACGCTGGCAGACGGTTCTTGGTGTTTTCTTGGAGGACGTCAGCCCTGCAGGTGAGCCGCGTCCAGGGCGGACTGCAGCGAGCGGCGGTATCCGTCCGAGGTGAAAGTCGCGCCCGACACGGTGTCGATCTGCGCGCTCTGCGCCGCGATCGCCTCGTGCTCGAGCTGCGGCAGCGCGTACGCGCTGATCTCCTGGTCGCGCCCTCCCGACGCCGGATAGACCAGTGCGGTCACGGCGACCAGGCGGTGCGAACGGATCGTGACGCGGACCTGCACCGGGCCGTATCGGGTGCCGGCCGAGCTGCCGTTCACTGTGAGGACGCCGGTCGCCGGTCCAGTGCTGACAACCCCGGGCTTGACCGCGGCGGAGGTCGGCGAGTCGGTCCGGTTCGTGCTCGTCGGGTACAGGAACAGCAGGCCGAGCAGTACGCCGGTCGCCCCGATGACCGCCGCGTTGCGTCGCAGCCGCTCCGAGTGGGTCCTCATCAGGCGCCGGCCCGGTGTGCCGCGTCGAGCGCGGACTGCAGCGACTGCCGGTATCCCCCGGACGTGAAGGTCGCCCCGGACACGGTATCGATCCGCGCGCTCTGCGCGGCCAGCGTCTCCTGGACCAGTTGCGGTATCGCGTAGCTGTTGATCGCGTCGGTCTGGCCGTCCCCGCTCGGCCGGGCGAGTGCACGGGCCCGGGTGATCTGCCCGCTCCGCAGGGTGATCTCGACCTGCACCGGCCCGTACTGCGTCTGGACCAGATCACCGGCGACGGTCACCGACGAAGCCTTCGAAGGACTCGGGCGTGTCGGCGAGGCGCTCGGGCGTGTCGCGGTAGGGCTCGGGCGTGTCGCGGAGGGGCTTGGGCGGTCGGAATCGTCGTCGGTGGGACTCGGTCGGCTCGGCGGCACCGTCCGGGTCTCGGACCGGTTCGGAGGCAGCGGCGTCGGACGAGTCGGCACGTGCCGGGGTCGCCCGGCCGGAGCGGACGACACCACCTGGGCCGACGAGTGCGGCTGCGCGCTCGCCCGCACCGAAACGCCGACGACCACCAGGGTCGCGGCCGACATGACCAGTTTGATCCCGCGCCTCACGCACGTACTCCTCTCACCACGAGAATCGCTCCTGATGCAGCTGGTTCGGCGGCAGACCGATTGCGGTGGCCGCCACGCACACCGCATCCATCCACTGGTCAGGGCCGCAGACGTAGACGTCGTACTGGCTGATGCCGGGGACGAGCTGC
Organism: Kribbella sp. NPDC026596; assembly: GCF_040638415.1. Classification (NCBI taxonomy): domain Bacteria; kingdom Bacillati; phylum Actinomycetota; class Actinomycetes; order Propionibacteriales; family Kribbellaceae; genus Kribbella; species Kribbella sp. NPDC026596. The sequence continues at coordinate 5,542 of NZ_JBEZYF010000089.1, forward strand.
TGCATCGCGTCCTCGTCGGTCCACGCCGCGGCGCTCTCCGGCAGCCAGGACTGCCGGTTCCGGATCCGCGGGCCGAGCACGTAGTTCACGGCGACGCCGCGGCGCTGAGCCAGCTGGTCGAGCTCGTCACGGAACACCAGGTCGTCGAGATCGTGCGCGCGATACACCAGGACGGCGTCGCCCGGTTCGTACGCGAGCTCCTCCAGCAAGGCCCGCAGCGGTGTGATGCCGATGCCGCAGGCGAACATCGCCACCCTGCGGGTGACCCGCCGCTCACCGGTCAGCCGCCCGTACGGGCCTTCGATCGCGACCTTGGTGCCCGGCCGCAACCCGGCCAGCCGACTGCTTCCGTCACCGGCCGCCTTGGCGGTCACCCGCAGGCGGTCGGGCGCGGGCGAGGCCGACAGCGAGTACGGATTGCCGCGGGACCACCCCGGACCGTCGAGGAACCGGAAGACGAAGTACTGGCCTGCCTGGACCGGCATCCGATGCAGACCCCGACCAGCCAGCGTGACCGTCACCACGCCCGGACCCTCGCGGATGACCTCTCGCACGGTGAGGCCGTGCCGAAGCGTCCGCCAGACCGGCAAAGCCACGCGATAGACCAGGATCGCGGCGAGTGCGACGGCGTACGCCGACCACCAGTACGCGCGCGCCACCGCCGACGTCGTGAAGTCCGCGCCGGTCCAGATCTCGTGCGGCACGGACAGCCCCACCCCGACGTACGCGTACAGGTGCAGCAAGTGCCACGACTCGTAGCGCAACGCCCGGCGAGCCACCCGGACCGAGCTGACGACGACGACCGTCAACGCGATACTTCCCGCGACCGCGAGGAGCATTCCGCCGTACGTCGTGACGACGCTCCACGTCTCGTGCAGGAGATCGTTGTGATCCCGGAGCGTGTATCCCCCGAGGATCAAGGCGACGTGGACCATCAGCAGGTTGAAGGACCAGAAGCCGACCAGCCGATGTCTGCGGGCCAGCTCGTCCTGGCCGTAGCTGCGCTCGATCATCGGCACCCGGGCCATCAGGAACACCTGCACCAGCAACAGGTCCGCGGCGACCAGGCCGGACAATCGGCCGAGGGACGTGAGCAGATCGGCCGGCCCGGCCGCGAGCAACTGGACGCCACGCCCGGACAACCACAGGGCGATCACCACCAGCACGCTGCCCCAGCACAGGACACCGATGGCGTCGCGCCACCAGACCGGCGTACGACGAGACCGCCGCCGGAGATGCACAGTGCGATGCCGGCTCGTCGCCTGGGCAGCACCGCGGTTCGTCATACTCCGACGATGCCCGGGGATTCTTAGGCCTTCCTTTGACCGGGCTCCTCGATCGCGGGCAGGACCAGCTCGAACGTCGCCCCGACCTCGCTCGGCGCCAGCCGGAGCTGGCCGCCATGCCGGTTCGCGACATCGTGGGTGAGCGCGAGGCCCAGGCCGTAATGCGCCCGGCCGGCGCGATGTCCGCCCGTGTCGAACCGGCGCAGCACCCGTTGTGCCTGCTCCGGCCCGATCCCGGGACCGATGTCGCTCACGGACAGGATCACATCCCGCCGATCCCGCCGTACGGCGATCCGCACCTCGCCGTCGGCCGGTGTGTGGTCGATCGCGTTGTCGACCAGCGCGATGGTCGCGCGGCGGATCGCGCTGACGGCGCCGAGGACGCGCATGCTGCCCTCATCCGCATGCCACCGCAGCCGCACGCCGGCCTGCTGGGCATGGGCTCCCGCGCTGGCCACGACGTCCTCCGCGACCTGGGCGAGATCGACCGGCTCGTGGCCCTCGGCGCTCCGGGGGTCGGCGGCGGCCAGGAGGTCGTCGACGACCTCGCCGAGCCGCTTCGCGTCCTCGACGACGCCGCCGGAGTCGCGCAGGATCTCGTCGCTCGAGCTGTTGCGACGCAGCGTGCGATCGAGCACCTGCGCGCGCGTGCTCAGCAACGTCAGCGGCGTACGCAGTTCGTGGCCCGCATCGGCCACGAACGCCCGCTGCAGGGTGAGCGCCTGGGCCAGCGGCCGGACTGCGCGACGGCCGATCAGGACGCCCAGCAGCGCGGCGAACACCAGGCCGAGGGCGGACGCGAACGCCATCGCCTGGAGCAGGCGGGCGCGCTCCTGATGCGCTGTCGCCAGGTTGAGCACAGCCTGCACAGGGATGCCTTTCCGGCTGCCGGTGGCGATGCGGTACTCACCGTCGTCGTTCTCCACCGTGGTCAGCCGGACCTGCCCGTCGGCGCCGTTGCGCATCGCGGCCAGTTGGGGAAGGAGCTCATCCGGCAGCCCCGGCGTGACCGTCGTACCGGCCGGGCCGGTGATGGCCAGCCAAGTGCCGGCCGGTGGATCACCGACGTCATCGGCCGTCGCGATCGCCGACCGGAGCAGATCGTCGGCGGCACCTGCTTGACCGCGGACCACGACGATCGTGACCAGAGCGATCAACAGCAGCATCGCCACCGCGACCAGAGCCGCGACCTGGACGGCAACGTCACGAGCGGCTCTGCGGACGAGGACCTCGTCACCGATCGGCCGGCCGCTCATGAACTGCCCAGCCGGTAGCCGAGACCGCGGACGGTGCTGATCACTCCACGCCCGAGCTTCCGCCGGCAGTAGTGGACGTAGGTATCCACCACAGTCTCAGACTCAGCGTCGTCGAAGACCCGGTCGAGAAGCTCGCCGCGACTGAACACGACACCGGGCCGCGCCGCGAGCAGCGCCAGCAAAGCCGCCTCGCGTTCGGACAACTCGACCGTGCCACCGCTCGCAAGCCGTACGGTTCGGCTGTCGAGATCCAGAGAACCACCCGGAACCGCCAGCTGGCCGGCGTGATCGAGGTGGCGCCTCAGCAAGGCCCTCAGCCGCGCCAGCAACTCCGTGAGCTCGAACGGCTTCGCCAGATAATCCTCGGCGCCGGCGTCCAGGCCTTCGACCCGGTCCTCGGTGCTGTTCCGCGCCGACAGCACCAGGATCGGCGTGACGACGCCGCGGCTGCGCAGCCTGGCGATCAGGTCCAGGCCTTCGACTGCGGGCAGGCCGCGGTCGACGATCATCGCCTCGAACGACCGCGTCAACGCCAGGTGCAGTCCGGTCTGACCGTCGCCCGCGCGGGTCACGGCGTACCCCTCGTCGGCGAGCACTCGGTCGAGGAGACCGGCCAGGTCGGTGTCGTCCTCGATCAGCAGGATCTGTCTCATCGCGGTCATTGTGCCCCCGATCGGACCGCGGGCCAGCCGGGTGTCGCGAACAGGTTGCCGTCAGCAAGGATCCCCAGACCTTCGTACCCGGGCAGCGCGGCGAGCACGGCCGGCCACTCGTCCCCTGCGACGAACGCGGCGGTCGCGAGGACATCGGCGTACTCCAGTGACGGACCGCTCACCGACACCGACAGCCATCGGGTCGCCACCGAACCGCCGGTCCGTGGGTCGTACAGGTGCGCGCCTCTGGCCGCCGTACCGCTCGTTGCCACGGCTCCATCGGTTCGAGCGACGCTGGTAACCACGCGCCCGGGGTCGCGCGGATCCTGGATTCCGACGGTGAACGGACGGCCGCTCGGGCACAGCACCAGCACGTCGCCCCCGGCGTTCAGGCACCAATCCAGGTCGGAGACCTCCCGCAGTCGCTCGCCGGCCCGCTCGACCGCCCAGCCTTTCACCAGCCCCGACGGATCCCACCTGCCGTCCGCCATTTCGGCATCGAACAGACCGCCGGTCAGCTCGCGGGCTCGGTCGCACCGCTCGGCCACTTCACCCACCACCGGATCCAAGTCGTCCCAACCCACCTGCCCGCACGCCAGCAGACTGACCGCGCTGTCAGGCTTGTACGGCGAGAACACTCGATCGACCTCGACCAACTCCGCGAAGACCGCCCGCACCGCCGCATCCGCCCGCGCAGAGTCCACCCGCTCCCCGCGGGCGAGAACGCTGACCGGCAGACCCATGATCTGCTCGACCCAGCTCCGCCTCGCTGCCATGTGGCAACGGTACGACGAAGACCTCAACGAGCCCGCCGACGGTGGCGCCGGCGCCGGATCACCAGCCACGCGGGCAGTCCGGCGAGCCAGTCGAAGATCGCGTTCATGATGAGGACATCCCGAGCCCGAGTGCCGACCGGCGACGGCGACGGATCAGCCGCCACAGTTCGTCCGCGCCCCAGACGATGACGGGGAAGGCGAGCAGCGGCAGCAGGTAGGAGGCCGGTGGGACGGCCATGCCGAAGATCGACGGCAGGGGCGGTACGGCGACGATCACGGCCGCGAAGACGAGTTCGAAGAGGATGCCCCACAGCAGCAGGTGGTTCGAGGTGACTCCGATGGTGCGGAGGGAGGCGTACTGGGTGCGGGCCGCGAAGGCGGTGCCGATCTGGCAGGCGACGATGCCGAGGAACGACATCGTGGTCGCCTGCAGCCAGAGGTGATGGAACGGATCACCGGTGCCGGTCGGATCGCCGAGGCGCCAGCCGCCGGCCAGCAGCGTCCAGAAGAAGGCTCCCATCACCAGCAGTGCCGACAAGCCGCCCAGGAGTCCCCAAGCTCTGGCCAGCATCGTTCCGTTGATCACGCCGTCGGTACGGCGCCGAGGTGGGCGGTCCATCAGGCCGGGTTCGGCCGGCTCGCGTCCGAGGGCGAGGGCCGGGAGTGTCTCGGTCCCGAGGTCGATCGCCAGGATCTGCAACACCGTCAGCGGCAGCGGGACGCGGCCGCCGGACAGGGCGTAGATCAGGAACGGGACGACCTCCGGAGTCGCGTGGGCGAAGATGTAGACGATGAACTTGCGGACGTTGTCGTAGACCTGGCGGCCGGACTCGACCGCGGTGACGATGCTGGCGAAGTCGTCGTCGGTCAGCACCATCGTGGCCGCCTCACGCGCGACATCGGTGCCCGAGGCCCCCATCGCGACCCCGATGTCCGCCCGGCGCAGCGCGGGAGCGTCGTTGACGCCGTCTCCGGTCATCGCGACCACGTTGCCCTCGGCCCGCAACGCGTCGGCGATCCGCAGCTTCGCCTCGGGGGAACTCCGGGCGAAGATCAGCTCCTTGCCCTCGGCGAGCAACCGGTCCAGTTCGGCTTCGGTCATGCGGTCCAGCTCCGCGCCGGTCACGACCGTCGTACCCTCGCGACCGATGCCGACCTGCCGGGCGATCTCAGCCGCGGTGAGGCCGTTGTCGCCGGTGACGACGATCAGCCGGATGCCCGCCGCCTGACAGCGCCGTACGGCGGCGGCGACCTCGGGCCGCGGCGGATCGAGCATCGCCACCACCCCCAGGAACACCAGGTCGCGCTCTGCCTCGACCCGTGCGGCCGGCACCGCGGCCGGATCGACAGCTCGGTCCGCGACGCCGATCACCCGCAGACCGCGGCTCGCGAACTCGGCGAACATCCGGCCGAACTCTGCCCGGGCGGCATCGGTCAGCAGCTCCGTCCCGGAAGTCGTCGCGAACTGCGTCGACCGGGCCAGGACCTCCTCCGGCGCGCCCTTCACGTGCACGGTCATCGCGTCGCCGGCCCGGTCGACGGTCGACATCAACCGCACCGAAGGGTCGAACGCGAAGTGGGCGATCCGGCCCTTCGCCCGCGACCCGGTGTCCAGGTCCGCGCCGAGCTCGGCCGCCGCGCGCAGCAAGGCGACCTCGGTCGGATCACCGCTGTCGGCGCCGGTCTGATCGTGGGAAGCGTTGGAACACAGGGCGAGTGCCTCGGCCAGCCGCCGGACAGCGGCGGTGGTGGCCGGCTGCAGAACGACCGGCCCCGAAGGTGTCCACACGTCCGTCACGTGCATCCGGTTCTGCGTCAGCGTGCCGGTCTTGTCCGTGCAGATCACTGTCGTCGACCCCAGCGTCTCCACCGCCGACAGGCGCTTCACCACGGCACCGGCCCGGGCCAGCACCCGTACGCCGACCGCGAGAGCCAGCGTGATCGTCGGGAGCAGGCCCTCGGGGACGTTCGCCACCAGCAGGCCGATCGCGAAGTTGAGTGCGTCCGGCACCGACAGGCCGGTCACTGTCACCCCGAGGAGCAGGAAGAGCAACCCCGCACCGACCGCGACAGCGGCGATCAGCCATGCCACCCGCTTGACCTGACGCTCCAGCGGGCTGTCCTCACGCGTGACTCGTTGCGACATCGCGGCGATCCGGCCGAGCTCAGTGTGCATCCCGGTCGCGAACACGAGCGCGCGAGCCTCGCCCGCGGTGCAGTTCGTGCCACTGAAGGCGAGATCGCCCGCGTCCAGGAAGTTGCCCGAAGCATCGGTCAGCTCGGCCGAGCGGACCACCGGCACCGACTCGCCGGTCAGCGTCGAGTTGTCGATCTCGACGGCACCGGCGAACAGCCGGACGTCGGCCGAGATCCGGTTGCCCTCAGCAACGACAACGACATCGCCACGCACCAGAGTGCGGGCCTCGACGCTCTTGGTCACACCGTCGCGGACCACCGTCGCCAGCACCGGCAGGTAGGCGGCCAGCGCCTCGACCGCGCGCTCGGCCTGGCGCTCCTGGGCGAACGCGAGCCCGGCGTTGAGCAGGATCACCACCACGATCGCCGCCCCGAGGACGCCCGTACCGCCGACCACCGCGAGGACGGCGGCGAGCCACAGCAACAAGGCCAGCGGGTGGGTGAGCTGCCGGACCAGTTCACCCACCCAGCCACTCCCCCGTCGCCGGGTGAGTTCGTTCGGCCCATACGCCTCCAACCGGCGCTGTGCCTCCCGATCCGTCAGGCCGTCGGGTGTCGTCTGCAGATCACGAAACAGCCGATCGGCGGGCTCGCGCGGATCACTCGACTTCAGGTCCGTCGAGGGCAGTTGGGTGGCAGTCACCGGCTCGGGCTCCTAGTAGAACGGGCCGGCCGTATCGGCGGCGGGTGCGGTGTCGTCGAACGCCCAGGACAGCTCGCTCCGGACGCCGACGACACCGTCGACGCCGGCAATGAGCTGCTCGGCGAATGCGACCGTGCTGCGCTTCTCGACCTGACCGGTCAGGGTGACGACACCGTCCAGAACGCTCATCTGGATCGCGGACGGGTCGTCCCACAGACGGCGGTCGACGATGTCACGGCGTACCCGGGCAAGGATCTCCTGGTCCGGGGCGAGGAACGCGCGGAGCAGGTCGGACCGTGTCACGATGCCGGTGAGCTCGTCACTGTCCATCACGACCAGTCGGGTGATCCGGCTGGCCGCCATCAACCGGGCGGCTTCATCCAGCGTGCAGCCGCCTTCCACGGTGACCGCGGGGCTGGTCATCAACGCTCCGGCCGTCAAGGCGTCGGCTTTGGCTCGGGCCTTCCGGTGGAACCAGTGCTTCCCGGACCGCCGGAACTCCTCCTTGCGCAGCAGGTCCGTCTCGGAGACGAGGCCGGCGACGCCGCCGTACCCGCTGCGCACCGGGACCGCGCTGATGTGGTGCTCCGCCAAGAGGGCGGCTACGGCCTTGAACGGCGTGTCCTCGGTGACCGTGACGACGTCGGTCGTCATTACGTCGGCGACTGTCAGCAGGTGGCGCATCATCACTCCTCGTGCCGGCGGACGATCGCGACGGGCGAGTCCGCGTGGTGCAGGAGGCTCTGGCTGACGGATCCCAGCAGCAGGCCGGCGACACCGCCACGGCCGCGAGAACCGACCACGACCAGCGACGCTGTTGCCGACAGCTCGACGAGCTGTGCGCCGGCCCGGCCCTCGATCACCAAGGCCTGCGCCCGCACAGTCGGGTACCTGTCCAGGTACGGCGCGAGGCTCTCGGCCAGCCAGTTCTTCAGCAGTCCTTGGGTGTTCTCGATCGAATCGGCATGTTGATCCTGCGGATGCCAGCAGTACACGACCTTCAGTGGCTGCCCGGTCCGGGCGGCCTCTTCGAAACCGAAGGTCAGTGCCTCGTCGGACTCCGCCGAGCCGTCGGTGCCCACGACCACCGGTCCGGTACGCCGCTCACCGCGCACCACGACCACCGGGCACGGAGCCTTCGCCGCGACCGACGTCGCCACCGAACCGAGCACGGCGGCCGACATCTTGTTCCGCGACCTGGTTCCGACCACCACCATGTCGGCGTCCCCGGCCTCAGTGAGGATCGCGTGCGCCGGATCGTTGTTCGCGAGCCATCCGGATCCGCGCTCGTAGCCGAGCCGGTCCCGCGCGTACTGCACCGCGTCCTCGACTTCGTGCTGGTACTTGTCCAGCGGCATCGGAGGTGGAACGTAGCCCTCGACACCCAGCGCCGGCCACCTGCTCAGCTCGTTCAGATAGGCGCGGACCACCCGCACCGCCGCGCCGCGCCCCTCGGCCGCCTCGACGGCCCAGTGCAGCGCGAGCTGACTCTCCGCCGTGTCGTCGACACCCACGAGAATGTACTTGTCCATCGATCTGTTCCCCTCAGTGACTCGGATGCTGGACGAGGATTTCCTTCAGCCCGTCGACGAAGCCCAGCGATTCGTCGTAGCCGCGCTGCCAGACGTTGCGACCGAAGATCAGGCCCAGGCCGCCGGCGTCCATCGCCTGCTCGGCCTTGCGGTACATCGCGTCGTCACCGGCCCTCGATCCGCCGGACACGAGCACCAGCGTGCGGTTCGCGGACCGCACCACCCCGTCGATCGCCTCCTGCGGGGTGAAGATCTCCTCGTACGGCGGTTTCACGCTGTCGCGCTTGTCCGGATGCGGGAAGTTCACCTTCACCACATCGGCGCCGAGCTCACTCGCGACCCGGGCCGCGTAGTCGACCGCGTAGAACGAGTCCTTGCCGCCCTTCGCCTCGATCGCCGCACCGCGCGGGTACGCCCAGACGATCAACGGCATCCCGAGCCGCTCCGCGTCGGCGCGGATCCGCCGGTACTGCGCGAAGTCCGCTTCCTGCGCGGGCGAACCGACGTACAGGGTGTAGCCCACCGCATCGGCGCCGAGCCGCACCGCGTCCTCGACACTCGCGTGCACCGGCGACAGCGCGGCCGCGTCCGACGGGATGTCGGTCTTACCGTTCAGCTTGAGGATCAGCGGGATCTCGCCGGCGTAGTCCCAGAAGAACTTCTCCGCCAGCCCGATCTGGAGGGCGATCCCGTTGAAGTCGCCGGCGATCGCCAGCTTGGCGATGTACGCCGGGTCGGACGCCTGCGGATTCGCGAAGAAGTCCCGCGGCCCGTGCTCGAGCCCCTGGTCGTACGGCAGGAACAGCGCCGTCCCGTTCCGCAGCCCATGATCGAACAGGATCCGCCGCAACCGCGTTTTCTTCCCGCAGTTCAGTCCGAGCTCACCCAACGCCGGCCGGGTCTGCATGATGGTCACCCCTCCGCTCGCGTCATCCCCGGGAACCGTGGGTCCCGGGGCTCACTTTCAATCTCGTCCTGCCCGCACCGATCAGGCAGAGGCGCCGGTCCCGCTTCCAAGGGACCTTTTGTCCGGACGCCGTCCGGGTTCGGTGTCAGCCGGGATCCTGTTCCTCGGTCAGGTCGCCGACGGGCTCGGACGTCGCCGTGACCGCGGACCTGGGTGCGCCGGTCCGGCGCCGGGAACGTCCGCGTTCGCGCAGATCGGTGAGCTGCCGCTGGAGCCGGCCGGACGCCGCATCGACGGCTTCGGCCAGCGTCGCCGCCGCCGCGTGGACATGCACGGACGCGCCGCCCACCACGGCCTCGATCTCGACCTCGGCCGGAGTCTCGTGAGCGGGATTCGCCGCGAAGCTCAGGACGACGTGGACCTGCTGGACGCGGTCCGGCGTACGGCTGACGACGTGCTGCACCTTGCCGATCGCATAGTCGGCGCTTTCGTCCGGTACGTGTCCTCGGACCGTCAGTTGCACGGTCGCCGGTTGCTGACTCATGGTTTCCCCTTTGTGGCTGTGTAGACGGCTGCCGCGACCAGTAGTCCGCCGAACCCCAGCAGCACCAGCGGTGGCGCAAGCTCTCCCGGGAACCACTCGGTGATCACCGACGGCAGGATGTTGAGCGCTCCGAAGGCGCCGACTGCGAGCAGCAGCAGATCGCGGAACAGCACGGCCAGGACAACGATCGCCAGGACGGTGCAGAGCGCGAGTACCATGCCGGCATCGGTGGGGAGCGGGATGGCCGCCCCGACGAGCATGGCCGCCGCGCTGACGGCGAAGACCGAACGCCGCGGTTTCAGCAGGCCGCGCCAGCCGAGCACGAACCACACCACGCCCAGCACCCAGACCGGCAGTCCAAGCACCTGTGGGTTGTCGGTCGCGTTCGCGACCGTCGCAGCCGCGGCAACCATCAGGGCGATGAAGAACATGGCCTGCTGCGGAAAGATGGGTAGCCGCCACCAGAGCGCGGCCGCAAGCGCGGCTGCTCCCGCGCTGGACACGAGCAGGATGTCGTCGCCGCGCAGGTCCAGAACGAGGTCGGCGAAGAGGGCGAGAAACGCCGCGGTGGCGGCGGTGGAGAGCAGCCAGAGAACAGACCGAAGGCGGATACTCGTGGCTCCCAGGTGTTTCGGCACCGCCAGCCCGGCGATCAGCAGTAACGCCGCTCCCCCGCTGACCACGCCGAGTTGAGCGACTTCGGGCAACGCGTCCCAGTACTGCGCGGCGAGAAGTCCGGCGGCGAGCAGAACGATCACGCCACCGAGGTAAGCAAGCGCCTCGATCATCAGTGCGGTGCGGTCGCGCGGGGGCGGGGCGGCGATTGGCGCGTCCTGCGGTGACGAGGGCGACACCGGCTCTACAGGTGTCAGCTGCGCCGATCTCAGACCGAGGTCGGCGCGCATCCGCTCGGCCTGACCCCGGGTGATCAGCCCGTCGCCCAGCCAGCGGTCGATCAGCTCCGGCCCCAACGGCCGGTGATCAGTCGGCGATCGCCTCATACCTTCACTGTCGACTCTCCCCGCAACAGCGGGCAGGGCCGAACGTCCCGTCACCGCGGGCTCGACGGACCTCGGTCGTCAGAAGCGGTCGCGGACCATGGTGATGGCTCCGCTGGGGCATTCGGTGGCGCAGAGGCCGCAGCCCTTGCAGAAGTCGAGGTCGATCTCGTAGCCCTTGCCGGGGCCGAGTTTGATGATCGCGTTGTCGGGGCAGACGCCGAAGCAGTTGTCGCATTCGAGGCAGTTGCCGCAGGACATGCAGCGTCTCGCCTCGAAGAGCGCGTTCTCGGCGGTCAGTCCGCCCGTCACCTCGTCGAAGGTCGCGATCCGCCGGGCGACGTCGAGCTGGGGCCGGAGGGTCGCCGACGCATCCGCGTAGTACCAGGTGTTCAGCCGGTCGTAGGTCGCGAGCTCCGGCCGATCCGGATGGTCGTACGTCGCACCACGCAGCCAGGCGTCGACGTTCCGGGCGGCGTTCTTCCCGTGCCCGACGGCGACGGTGACAGTTCGCTCGCCCGGGACCATGTCGCCGCCGGCGAACAGGCCGGCGTGGCCGGTCATCATCCGGGTGTCGACCTCGACCACACCGTCGGTGATCCGCACGTCGTGGAGAGCCTCGACCAGGGAGAGCTCCGCCTGCTGGCCGAGCGCGAGAACCACCGAGTCCGCGCCGAGTTCCTCGAACTCACCGGTCGGCTGCGGGAAGCCGGTGTCGTCCAGCCGCATCCTCTCGATCAGCACCCGGTCCTCGCCGGCATAGACGATCGTCGACAACCAGCGCATCCGGACACCTTCCTCGAGCGCCTCCTGGACCTCAATGTCATGCGCGGGCATCCGGTCGCGCGTACGCCGGTAGACAACCACCGCGTCGCTGGCTCCGAGCCGGCGAGCCGTGCGCGCGACGTCCATCGCTGTGTTCCCGCCGCCGTACACCGCGACCCGGCGGCCGAGCAGCGGCTCCTCGCCGTTCTCCAGACCAGCCAGCAACGACACGGCGTCGACGATGCGCGCCGAGTCGCCGGCCGGGATGTCGGCCCGACGTCCGACATGCGCCCCGACGGCCAGGAACACGGCGTCGAACTCGGCAAGCTCCGCGGTGAGATCGGTGACCGGCGTGCCGAGCTCCAGCCGCACGCCGAGGTCGACGATCCGCTGGATCTCGGCGTCGACCACGTCACGCGGCAGCCGGTACGACGGAATGCCGTAGCGCATCATGCCTCCGGCTTCCGGCGAGTCGTCCCGGACCGTGACCTCGTGGCCGAGCAACACCAGGTGGTACGCCGCGGACAGTCCGGACGGACCGGCGCCCACGATCAGCACCCGTTTGCCGCTGGGCGGCGCTTCGACCGTGACGGACCAGCCCTGCTTGATCGCTTCGTCGCCCAGGAATCGCTCGACGGAGTTGATGCCGACCGGCTCGTCCAGGGTGGCGCGGTTGCAGGCGGTCTCACACGGGCGGTAGCAGACCCGGCCCATCACGGCGGGGAACGGGTTGTCGACCATGATCTGCCGCCAGGCGGCCTCGTAGTCGCCCTCCTCGGCGTGCGACAGCCATTCCTGGACGTTCTCGCCGGCCGGGCACGCGTCGTTGCACGGTGGCATCCGGTCGAGGTAGACCGGCCGCTCGGTCCGCCAGGAGCCGGTCTTGTTCGCCAGGCTCGAGCCGACGTCCAGCGTGATGGCGAACGGCAACCGTCCACGTTTGCTTGCCTCGGGCATCTAACTCACCTCGTCGGATTCGGTCAGACCGAAGATGCGGATGTTGCGATCCGCCTCGGCCTGGATCCTGCTGATCACGTCCTCGCGCGGGGTGTCTCCGAACAGATGCGCGAAGCGCCCCTGCGGCCGTAGGTAGTCGATGACCGATACGAGCCGGCGGATCTTCGTCGCGTCGGACACGACGCCGTCCACCGCCTCGAAGACCGGGAAGACGCCGGATTCCGTAGCCAGCCGGGCGATGCGGATCGTCTCGTCGGAGGCGGTCCGCCAGCCCAGCGGGCATGGCACCAGCACGTGCAGGTAGCGCGCGCCGTGGAACTCCATCGCACGGCTCGCCTTGTACTCGAGGTCGCGCAGGTCCGCGACGGTCGCCGTGGCGACGTACGGGATCCGGTGCGCCATCGCGATCTCCGGGAGATTCTTGCCCTGGCCGAACGAGTTGCCCGCGGGCGTGGTGGTGGTCGCGGCACCATGCGGCGTCGCACCGGACCGCTGGACGCCGGTGTTCATATAACCGCCGTTGTCGTAGCAGATGAACAACACGTCATCGTTGCGCTCGAACATCCCGGACAGGCAGGCCAGACCAATGTCGACCGTTCCTCCGTCACCACCTTGACCGACGACGCGGACGTCCGTGCGACCCTTCACCTTGAGCGCGGCCGCCACACCGGTCGCGACGGCGGGTGCGTTGCCGAAGAGTGAGTGCAGCCAGGGAATCCGCCACGAGGACTCGGGGAACGGGGTGGAGAAGACCTCAAGGCAGCCCGTCGAGTTCACCGCCACCATCTGGTTGCCGGTGGCACGCATCACCGCATCGAGCACGTAGCGGGCACCGAGTGCCTCCCCACAGCCCTGGCAGGCGCGATGTCCCGAGTTCAGCGAGTTCGTTCGGTGGGTGTCGGCCTGCACCGAGCGTTGATCCGGGTCGAGCAGGCGGTTACCCACTGCGAAGCTGCCGGTCTGATAGAACTTGATCCGTTGCACAGGCACGGTGAGTCCTCTCAGCCTGTTCGGCGCAGTTCGCGCTCGACCAGGTCAGACTTCAGGTCCAGGAACGTCAGCGGCTCCAGCCGGTCGGCCACCACGTCGGCGAACAACGCCCGCAACGACTTCTTCGTGACCGGGCGACCGCCGAGACCGGCGATCACCGTGTACGGCTCACCGGTCCAAGCCGTCCGTACGTCGGCCGCCACGATCCCGCCCACCCCGACCGCCAGCGCCCGCTCCAGTACGACGACCCGCCGCACACCGCGGAGCGCCGTACGCACCGCGTCGAACGGGAACGGCCGGAACGAGGTCACGCCCAGCACACCGATGCTCACGCCCTCGTCACGGAGCTCGTCCACGGTGTCCTTCACCGTCCCCAGGACCGAGCCGAGGGCAACGACGACCGTCTCCGCGTCGGCGCAGCGGTAGTCGCGGACCAGGCCACCGGAATCCCGGCCGAAGGCCGTGGCGAAGTCGGTCGCCACCTCGGGAATCACGTCGAGCGCCCGCAAGTGCTTGGCGTGCGCCAGATAGCGAACCTCCGTGAAGGCGTCCGGCCCGACCATCGCACCGATCGACACCGGCTCGGCCGGATCCAGCAGCTGCCGCGGCTCATAGGGCGGCACGAACGCGTCCACCAGGTCCTGACTCGGCAGGTCGATGCGTTCGACGGCGTGCGTGAGCACGAATCCGTCCATGCAGACCATCACCGGCAGCGACAGCGTCTCGGCGATCCGGAACGCCTGGATGTGCAGGTCGAGTGCCTCCTGGTTGCTCTCGGCATACAGCTGGATCCAGCCGGAGTCCCGCTGGGACATCGCGTCGCTGTGGTCGTTCCAGATGTTGATCGGGGCACCGATCGCACGGTTGGCCACCGTCATCACGATCGGCAGGCCGAGACCGGACGCGTTATAGAGCGCCTCCGCCATGTACAGCAGGCCCTGGCTCGCGGTCGCGGTGTACGCACGGGCGCCGGTCGCGGACGCGCCGATGGCAACCGACATCGCGGCGAACTCCGACTCCACGTTGACGAACTCGCAGGGGGTCAGCTCACCGGAGGCGACCAGTGCGCTGAGTGCCTCGACGATGTGTGTCTGCGGGGAGATCGGATATGCGCAGATCACCTCGGGCCGGCAGCGGGCGACGGCCTCGGCCACACCCCGCGAACCTTCAATCTGTGTGAGCACGGGATGCCTCCTCGAGTTGGCGGCGCGCCAGGTCGTAGGCGTCGTGAACGGCGGCGACGTTGCCAGCCGCAACGGAGCCGGAGAAGCGTTCCTGGACGACCGTGGTGACCGACGCGACCTGGACCTGCCCGGTCAGCGCGGCGAAGGCACCCAGCAGTACGGCGCCCGGCAACGGACGGCCCAGGTGGGTCAGAGCGAGGTCGGTCGCGGGGATCGTCATCACCCGCTCCGGCCTGAATCGCCGGACGAACGAGTCCAGGCCGAGCTCGGCGAGCGACCAGGAGGTATTGACGAGCAGGTATCCGTCGGCACCGAGTCCGCCGAAAACATCCGACTGGTGCACCAGACTGGCATCCTGGATGATTACCGCGTCCGGCTCCGCCACCGGTTCGTGGGTCCGGATCGGCCGGTCGTCGATCCGGCAGAAACCGACCACCGGCGCGCCGGTCCGCTCCGACCCGAAGGTCGGGAACGCTTGCGCCTGCCGTCCCTCGGTGAAGGCAGCGACGGCCAGCAACTCGGCGGTCGTCACCACGCCCTGGCCGCCTCGGCCATGGATCCGCACCTCGAACATCGCGTCACCGGTCTCTGGTGGACTGAAGCACCGGAACGGTGCGAACGGGACCGTCGATGGTCACCACGGGCAGCACCCGCGCGCGCACCTCGACCAGGTAGAGCTCGCCGCAGTGGCCGTCCTTGGCCCATTCGAGTTCCATCGGCCGCTTGAAGTGCTTGTCGGCGATGACCGACCAGCACGCGAGTTCCTGGATGTCGTCATCGATCAGCACCAGCCCCGACTGTTCCTCCGCGGTGGTCGGAACCACGTCGGTGCCGCGGAGTCCGGCGTACACGGTCTTGGCTCGCTTGGCGCCGCGGTGCTTCACGATCATCGGGCGCCCGCCCGGATGCACGGAGTACTGGTCGGCATCGCCGGAGACCGGGTCGCCCAGACCCCACGCGGCCCGGACCCGCACGAAGGTGCTCTCGCCGCGGACCGTGCCGGAGCCCCCCAGGTCCGCGCGTACCATCCGTTGCACGGTGACCGGCATAGCGGCCACCAGGTGGTCCGGACCCCGGTGTTCACGGTTGCCAACGGCAACAGCACTGAAGAGCGACGCGAAGCAGCGCCGGCAGGCGGCGAGCACATCCGCTCCGCTGCGCAGATGCAGGAAGGTCTCGTCGGCCACGTCGTCCTGCGTGTCGATCGGGCTGCTGCGGACCGCGACCTCCGTCCCGTCGCCACCCAGCTCCTCGTACTTGGCCAGGATCTCGTCGGTCAGGGCCGACGGCAGCGAGGCGTCCCGGAAGGCGGTGCGGATCGCGGCGGCGACCACGACGAGGTCCCGGCCGGCGCGGTATCTGCGGATCTCCTGCGAGATCGCCGGGGCGAGCCGGGCCTCGCGGACGAACTCCTGGTACGCCGCGGCGGTCACCGCGAAGCCCTCGGGAATCCGGATGCCCTCGTTTGTCAGCTCGGCCAATCGAGCGTTCTTCACGCCGACCTGCTGTGGATCTGCGTCGCCTTCAAGCCAGACGACTCTCTCGCTGTTCATTGCTCCTCCTGTCACAGCGACCCGGCAACGAGCTCGGTCAGGTCGACCAGGCGGCTGGTGTAGCCCCACTCGTTGTCGTACCAGCCGAAGACCTTGACCAGGTGGTCCTGGACTTGCGTGAGCTGCGCGTCGAAGATGCAGGACGCCGGGTCGCCGATGATGTCGTGGGACACGATCGGATCCGTGGTGTAGCGCACAATCCCCTTGAGCGGTCCGGCCGCGGCATCCGCGAAGACCTGGTTCACCTGCTCGACGGTGACGGCCTCGGACAGCTGCACCGTCAGGTCGGTCAGGGAGCCGTCCTCGACCGGGACGCGCACCGCGACGCCGTCGATCTTCCCGGCAAGCTCAGGGATGACCAGGCCGACCGCACGGGCCGCGCCGGTGCTCGTCGGAATCAGGTTCGTGGCGCCGGAACGCCCGCGGCGCAGATCCTTGTGCGGCGAGTCCAGCAGCACCTGGTCGTTGGTGTAGCTGTGGATCGTCGTCATCAGTCCACGCTCGATGCCGAAGGACCGGTGCAGTACGGACACCATCGGTGCGACGCAGTTCGTCGTACACGAGGCGTTCGAGATCACGTGGTGAGTCGCCGGGTCGTAGTCGTCCTCGTTGACGCCGAGGACGACGGTCACATCGACGTCCTTGCCGGGCACCGACAGGATCACCTTGCGAGCGCCCGCGGTCAGATGCGCGCCGGCGGCCTCGCGGGTCCGGAACTTGCCGGTCGACTCGATCACGATGTCGGCCCCGACCGCAGCCCAGTCCAGGCGCGCGGGGTCACGCTCGGCGGTCGCACGAAGGGTGCGGCCGCCGACCCTGATCGTGTCGTCGGTGTGCCCGACCTCTTCCTTCAACGGCCCATAGGTCGAGTCGTAGCGCAGCAGGTGCGCGAGTGTCGCGGGTGCCGCGACGTCGTTGATCGCGACCACCTCGATGCCGCTCGACGTCCGCTCGAGCACGCAGCGCAGGTAGTCCCGCCCGATCCGCCCGAACCCGTTGATTCCAACCCGTACGCTCATGATCGACCCTTCAGCCGGTTGTTTCCGTCACTCTCATTCGACCCGTCGGCCGGGGGTCGTCTGCAGAGTCGAAGGTCCCGGCTTCGGCTGCCGGACGACCGCCAGTACGACGGTCAGCGTGCCGAGCAGGAGGAAGACACCCGAACTCGTCAGGATCGCGATCCACACCCACTGCAGCGCGGGCGCGGTAGCCCCGACGTCGGCGCGCACATTCACGTCTTTGCTGCCGTCCGTCGCCATCACCACCAGCGTCCAGTCGCCGTTCTCGATCGGCCAGGTGATCGTCTGCTCACCCGGACCGGCCGCTTGGACCCGCCAGATCTTCAGGTCGGTGGGCACTGCTGACGGCGCCGTGCCGGCGTGATCGGCGTACGTCGTGGTGTTCGGGCCGACGGCTTTCACCGTCGTGTACGCGATCCCGGCCAGATACCGGCGTACGTCGGTCACGGACGCGAGGCCCACGAACACCGGGCCGCCGCTGACCGTCTCGACGCGCACCCGGGCATCACCGAACCAGCGGTGCGGCACAGTCGCGGCTCCGGCATGGATCGTCAGCTCTTCACTCGTCAGTGCGTAGCCGCTCGTGCTCAACGTCACCTTGTCCGAGGTCACGAAGCCGGCGGAATCACCGCGCGCCTGATCCAGCCAGGCCATCGCTCCCCCGACGGTGAGCCCCAGCAGCGACGCCAACGTCACCAGGACGCCGACGATCAACGCGACGGTCCGCCCGGCCGACATCCGCAACTCAGGCTCTCGCCGTGGTGGCCCGGCCGGCATCGAGTGTCGCTCCAGCGGCGGCTCGTCCAACCTCGTCGTACCGGGGTCGTCACCGCCCATGTCCAGCTGGAACGGTGGGTACTGGTCGACCATCAGCCCGGCGTACGCCGCAACCCGCAACGCCCAGCGGTCCATGCCGAGCACCAGGTCGAAGACGGGCCGCGGGTACCGCCCGGTGAACAGCAGGACGACTGCCGCCACCAATACCAGGAGACCCACCAGCCCCGCACCCCACACCACGGTGCGATGGTCCGCCTGGGTGGTGAACCAGGTGCCGCTGCCGAGGAAGAACCCGACCACGAGGTAGTGCGGAATCGCGAGCAGCCACCACTTGACCAGCACCAGACCGCGCGACAGGTGCTCCGGATACGCGATCTCCAGATGCGCCGGGTAATCGGGCACCTCCTCCAGGGTGAACGGCGGGTACTTGTCGGTTCCCAGCGCGCCGTACGCGTAGAACTGCACCCGCCAGGTCCACCGCAGGACTCCGACGTTGAAGTCGAAGATTCCGCGCGGGTAGCGCCCGGTGAACAGGATGGCGAAGAACGCCACGAAGCTCAGCAGGACGAACCCGATCCACAGCACCGCCAGCACGAACAGGTGCGGGATCACCAGCACCCACTTCACCAGCCACAGCCAGCGATTCAGCCGCTCGTCCATCGCCCCGTCCACGCGGACGGGGTACGTCGTCGTACTCATCACGTCCTCCTGACACTCGTCCCTCACTGCCAGCGTCGATCCGTCGCGGCGAGGTCTGCAGAGCCGAAGGTCCCGCCGAGGACGCGCCTTGGTGCTCTGACCGGACGGCCGCAACCGGCAGACGGTGGAAGTGATGAGTAAGGAGGCAGTCATGGACGAGAAGGTCGTCGATCGGCCTCTTCCGGCCTACAACGACGAGACGCTGCGCAAGCAGGCGGTCGAGGATCTCCGCAAGCGGCACGACCTCGCGGGACACATCCTCGCCTACCTGACGGTGAACACCTTCCTGGTGGTCATCTGGTACCTGACCGGTGCGGGATTCTTCTGGCCCGCCTTCCCGATGTTCGGCTGGGGCATCGGAATCGTCTTCCACGCGTGGGACGTGTTCTGGCCGCAACCGAGCGAGACCGCGGTCCAGGCCGCGATGGACCGCATCGCACGCCGCAAGTGACAACAGTCCGGAAGGCCTGCCCCGACCTCGGGGCAGGCCTTCTCGCCCTCATTTCTGGCCGTGCAGCCAGCGTGGAGCGACTGCGAGCCACTCGTTCTCCCATTCCCGTGCTCGGCGGCGGTCCAGTGGGACCCGGGCGAGCCGGACGGTGATCCACAGCAGGAGCCAGGCGCCGGCCAACGTCAGGAAGCCGGCCGAGGTGCCGAAGGCCGAGCTGTCGGCACTCGAGCGAGGGCTGCGAGCGATGTAGCCCTCGCGGTCGAGCCAGATCGTCACCTCGGCCCCGGCTTTCGTACCGATCGCGACACCCGTCGTAACCTCGCGGGCGACACCCTGCGCGTCGACGTAACTGATCCGGGCCCGCGAGACCATGTCGCCTGGTGCGCTCGGTACGGTGCGTTCGGTGCCCTCGAGAGTGGTCGCCTTCACCTCGTGCAGGACGGCTCGCTGCCGGGCGGTCGACTCCTCAACGGCGTTGCTGACGCTCGTGCCGACCGCGGCGGCGACCGGGATCAGCAGCAGCGCGACGACGAGGCCGCACCACAACACAACCGCCTCGATGCGATCCGACCGGCGGCGCAAGGGATTCTTCCCGAACCCCAGCCGGCGAGCCTGCCTGAGCACCCACAGCTCCCCCGACCGCTCCTTGACGGTGCTCATGAGAACCCCCCTGGTACGGCTCGGCTGGACGCGGGGAACCGGCTCTCCGGACCGGAACCGTCTTGATGACGGCGGATCTTGTGGCCTCCGGCCACTTCCTGGGTCCGCTCCCGGCGAGCCGGTCGTTTCCCTGCACTTCAAGACTCGCCCAGCCCCGGCGCCGTGATCAGGGCCCAAGGTCCCGACCGCCGGGACCACACGGCCCATCCCTCGCCAGGCTGTCAGTCGCGGATCAGGACGTCCGCGATCGGACGGCGGGGAGTCGGTGGGACGGGTGGACCGTAGCCGAAGCGGATCACGGCCTGGGGGCGCTGCCAGGGACCGAGCGGATCGTTGATCTGCCACCGGAGGCCCTCGTGCTCGATCGCCTGATTGAGCAGGGATGTCGAGACGCCCTGTGCGGTCGCCTCGAGCAGCACCCGTTCCAGTGCCTGGCCGGCGCGGAGCCACTCGATCGGTCCGTCGTACCGGGTCGCCAGTACCGCGAACTGTGGTGCACGCTCGAAGTCCGCCACCGGCCGCAACTCGTCGGCCCCGGTGGCCGCCAGATCACGGACGACCGGATCGCCACCCGCGACTCGGGGGCCGAGCGCGCTCGACGGCACGCCGTCGTCCGCCCGGTCACCGCCGACCCACCGGCGCCGCTCCGCCGTCCGGCCGCGATCCTCTTCGTCCGCGGTCATCGCGTCAGTCGTTGCCATCCGCAACCACCACTGCATCGGCGGCCGATCGAGCCACTGCAGCACGGCGCCCTCGACCCGCGCACTCAGCCCGAGCTCGGCACGGACCTGATCCGGAACCCGCACATCGCTGAACGGCTCCCGGTTCGTCCGGCGTTGCGAGAGGTACGGCGCCAGTCCGGCCATCTCTCGGGTCGGCGGCGCATCGAGCTCCACCACCGCGACGAGGTCCGGGCGGCGCTGGTCCATCAGGTGACGAACTGCCGAGCCCATCCCGAGGGCTGCCGCGGCCACCCGCAGATTGAAGATCGACGCACCCAGCGACACGTACAGCATCCGCCGCGACGGATCCTCCGCCGGGAGTTCGCGCTCCCGATCCCGGTGCACCTCGACCGTCCGCCCGGCGAACCGGAACCGCCACGGCTGGGTATTGTGCATCGACGGCGCCGCCACCGCAGCCCGCAGCATCGCGTCCCTGTCCGCGTCCGTCAGCCGGACCGCCTCCTCCATCGCGATCACCTCAGTGGATGTCAGAACTGGAAGACGACCCGGGCCGGGACGTCACCGGCTAGGACGTCGGCGATGGACTGGTTCACCTCGTCGAGCTTGCGGTCGACGGCGATGACCCGGGTCCGGCCGGCCGCGTGCAGGGCGAACACGTCGGCGAGATCGTTGCGCGTGCCAACGATCGAGCCGATCACGGTCTTGGCGTTCAGCACGGTGTCGAAGATCGGCAGGCTGAGCGCGCCGTTGTCACCGGGCAGAGCAACGCAGACGAGCCGCCCGCCGCGGCGCAGCGACCTGAAGGCCTGGTCGAACGACTGCGGGTTCGCCGCGAGGGCGACCGCGACGTCGGCACCGCCGAGTGCCTGGATCGCCTCGACCGGGTCGGTCTTCGCCGCGTTCACCACATGGTCGGCACCGAGTTCCTCGGCCATCTCGAGCTTGGAGTCCTCGATGTCGACGCCGATCGTGATGCCGCCGGCGATCCGCGCGTACTGCAGGGCCAGGTGCCCGAGGCCGCCGACGCCGAAGACCGCCACGGTCTCGGCCGGGGCGACACCGGCGACCTTGATCGCCTTGTACGTCGTGACGCCGGCGCACGTCAGCGGTGCGGCATCACGCGAGGAGATCCCGTCGGGGACGGGTGTCGCGAAGGCCGCGGGGAGTACGGCGTACTCGGCGAAGCTGCCGTTGACCGAGTAGCCGGAGTTTCGTTGCTCCAGGCACAGGGTCTCCCAGCCGCCGATGCAATACCGGCACTTGCCGCAGGCGTACCCGAGCCAGGCGATCGCGACCCGGTCGCCCACTGCCCGTTCGGTGACTCCGGCGCCCAGTCTCTCCACCACGCCGATGCCCTCGTGCCCCGGGATGAACGGCGGGGTCGGCTTGACCGGCCAGTCCCCGCGAGCCGCATGGATATCGGTGTGGCACAGCCCGCTGGTCTCCATCCGGACGAGTACGTCGCCTGGTCCGGGCTCTGGAATCGGCACCTCGCGAATCTCCAGAGGTGCGGAGAAGTCGGCAACGACTGCTGCCTTCATGATCGTCCTTTCAGGTTGCACAGGTTGTGGATCGGGTGACGAAATGGCCGCTGAGCCCGGCCGGGAGAGAGAACCCCTCCGGTCCACCGGGCGCGACGTCAAGCTCGAACGTGGCTTCGCCCCAGGCTTGCCGCCGGTCGAGGTAGAACGGGCTGTCCTCGATCTCGCCGAGAAGCACGTCCCAGGGGCCGATCAGGAACTCGCCATCCGGGTAGCACATCGGCGTACTGCAACCGCCGGACTGGACGATCATCACTGGAGCGCCACGACCGGCGCTCAGGTGACGGATCGCCTGGCGCGCGGCCGCGGTGGCCGTGATACGGACGGTGGGCATCGGATCCTCCGATCCTTACCTCGATGAGTCGATGCACCTTCGAGCGAACCGCAACTCGGTCCGGCCACGTAGGGCCGAAAGGCCCGTCCGCGCGGACCGATCGGCCGATGCGGAAGGCGGCGTGTGCGGCCCATGCTCGAAGCAGATCGGCTCCGGAGGTGGACCGTGCATCAGCTGCACTCGAAGGTCGTGCCGGTGCCCTGGGCCCGGCGGCTCGTGATCGATGCCGGCCGGGCCGCCCAGCGCCGCCACGCCATTCACGGCCTGTTCGAGGTCGACGTGACCTCGGCCCGCGGGGCGTTGCGACGGCACCGGGAGACGACCGGTGAAGATCTCTCGTTCACCGCTTTCGTGATCGCATGCGTGGCCCGCGCGGTCGCCGCCGACCCCACGGTCCAGGCGTACCGCGACCTGCGCGGCCGGGACGTGATTTTCGACCAGGTCGACGTCGGCCTGCCGGTCGAGGTCGACCTGGACGGTAGCCCGTTCGCGTTCACGCATGTCCTGCGCGATGCCGGCAGCCGCACGGTGCAGGACCTGGGCCGCGAGATCCGCGACATCAAGGCGGATCCCCACCTCAGCCCGTCGGTCCGCAAGGCACCGTGGGCACATGCCTATCTGATCCTGCCTGGCTTCGTGCGCATCCGGCTGCTGGGAGCGCTGCACCGCTTACCCCATCGCCAGCGGGCACTGGCCGGAACCATCGGCGTGACCGCGGTCGGAATGTTCGGCGCCGGTGGCGGATGGGGCATCGCCTTCCAGCTCCACACCCTCGGCGTCGTCATCGGCGGCATCACGCGACGTCCGATTCTGTTCCAGGGCCGGCTGGTCGAACGTGAGTTCCTCCAGCTGACCATCAGCGTGGACCACGACGTGGTCGACGGCGCGCCCGCCGCCCGGTTCGTCGCGCGTCTGCGCGGTCTGCTCATGGCTGCCGACGAGATCGGACTGCCGGAGACGGCAAGGAGATCAGCATGAGACACCAGCCAGTCGTGGCCGGCATCGACGGGTCGCCGGCCGACCAGATCGCGATCAGGTGGGCGGCAGCCGAGGCCAAGTCCCTGCGCACTCAGCTTCGCCTGATCCATGCCCTGCAGCCCGGTGATTCCGCGTCCGAGGCCGGTGACGTCGTCTACAAGGCTCTCGCCTTGGCCCGCGAACTCGCGCCGGCCGTCGACGTCGATCCGCGGATCGAGAACGGCCCGCCATCCACCATCCTGGTGAAGGCGTCCGGTGACGCGAAACTGGTGGTGATCGGCAGCCGTGGCCTCGGCCTGATGGCCGGCGCACTCCTCGGCTCGACCGGCCTCGATCTCGCCGCGAACGCCCGCTGCCCGGTGGTCGTCGTACGACCTGATCTCGGTAGTGAGGCCGGCATTCGAGTGGTCATCGGGTACGACGGTTCGTCCGCGAGCCAGACCGCACTCGACTTCGGCCTGGACTACGCCCGGCGCCACGACCTCGCCGTCCGCATCGTCGCCGCCCAGCCGGCCGGCACCGAGCTGCACCGGATCACGGAAGCCGAGCTCCGCGACGCAGTGCACGCGCGCGGTGGCCACGACGCCGAACTCATCCAGATCACCGGCCACCCCGCCGAACACATCCTCAGCCTCGCCGCCGACGCCAACCTGATCGTCCTCGGCGCCCGCGGCCGCGGCGGCTTCGCAGGCATGCTCATCGGCTCAGTCAGCCAAACCGTCCTCCACCACGCCGACTGCCCGGTCGCCATCATCCCCGCCGCCGCCACCGGAGGCTGATCCCCATGACGACACATCCCGCCACAACGCCCCTGGCTTCCAACCCGGTGTGGCGCGCGATCCACTGGGGCTTCGTGGCCCTGTTCGCCTCGGGCGCCTGCGTCCACGTCTACCTTGCCCTGACCACCCCCGACTCCTACCGCCCCTTCGCCGACGGCGCCTTGTTCGGCTGGGTGTACGACGGCTGGCAGAACATCTTCATGGCCGACCCGACGCGGTGGGCCCTCCTCCTCGGCCTGGCCGAACTGACCATCGCCGTACTCCTGGTCAAGAGCCCGCGCGCCGGCTACGTGGCGGTCATCGCCTTCCATCTGGCCCTGATGTGCTTCGGCTGGGGCTTCTGGCTCTGGTCCGTTCCCGCCCTCTGCGTCGCGATCCCGGCGGCCCGCCACACCTTCCGGGCCGGCCGGTAGCACTCATCGCCCTCAGATGAAGATGATCTGGGCACCGTCGGTCTTCTCGATGAAATCGCCGGCGCTGATGATGCCTTCGACGTCGTCGCAGAGGTCGGACTCGTCGAGGTGCATCATGTCGGCGGACATCCGGCAAGCCCAGAGATGACCACCGGAGGCGACGATCTGCTCGAGGAACTCCGGTACGTCGGGGACGCCGACGTCGTGGATCTGCTTCTTCATCTGGTGCGTGGCCATCGCGGTCATGCCGGGCAGCCCGCCGAGTCCTTGTGGCATATGAGTGGCGGTGTTGCCGAGCATGGTGAACTTCAAGTCGTTCATCCGCGACTTGGTGATCATGTCGAAGCCCCAGAAGGTGAAGAACAGGTGCGTCTCCACACCTTCACCTAGTGCGGCGTTGGCCAGGATCAGGCCGGGGTAGGCCATGTCCAGGTTGCCCTTGGAGCAGATGATCGCGAGCTTGCGGCCTTTCGTCGCCTCATCCCCGAAATCGGGAACGATCAGCGGCATGCTGTCGGTAGTGGTCATGACAGTTCCTTCTCTCACACACAACCGCGGGGCTTCGGCAGGCCGGCGACGTACGCCATCTTCTTGGCCGGCTTGCCGGGGAACAGGACGAACAGCTGCTTGATCGGGATGCCGGCCAGGGTCGACACCCGGCGCAGGGTGGCGGTCTCCCCGTGCGACGGGTAGTCCGCACGCAGGAACCTGATCGCCTTCCAGTGCTCGTCGGTGAGCTCGATGCCGATCCGGCCCGCAAGTCGCACGGCCAGATCCTCGGTCCATTCTCCGTAGTCGGTGAGGAATCCTTCGGAATCGACATGGATGGTGGTGTCGCCAACGCTGACGACGGTCATGGTCGGACCTCCTCGTCCGGTCGATGTTTGCCGGTCATGGACATCCGGGCCGGCACCGGCAGCCGACGGCCCGGGAGCAGCAGGTGCCAGTAGATCCAGCGGAAGGCAACCTTGCCCCAGTGGTTCGCCCTCGTCTCCCGAAGCAGGGACAACGGTCCGAATCCCAGCGGGAACTGCCCGGGCAGCGGTTCGGTGTCGTAGTTGAAGTCGATCAGCAGGGCCTTGCCGTCGCCGGTCTCGACGAAGCAGTTGGCGTGCCCGTCGAACCGGTGGGTCATCGCGCGGCCTTCGACGTACTGACAGAAGTTCCCGACCAGGATCTCGCTGGAGAAGTGCGCCACCGAGCCGGCCTTCGAGGTCGGGAGATCGTTGGCGTCGCCAACGGCGAAGACGTCCGGATGCACGGTGGACTGCAAGGTGTGCTTGTCGACCGGTACGTAGTTCAGCTCGTCACCGAGACCCGACGCACCGATGAAGTCCGCGCCCATGTTCAGTGGGACTGTGACCAGCAGGTCGTAGCCGATCTCGCGGTCGTCGTAGCTGACCAGCGTCTTGCGCTCGGCGTCGATCCGCTCCACCAGGAAGTCGGTCTCCACCGCGATCTTCCGCTCGTCCAGCAACCGTCCGAGGAACCGCGACGCGATCGGCTTGGTGAAGGCACCGTCCAGCGGCGTCACGTAGACGATCTCGACCTGGTCCCGCATGGCCTCGCGACGGAAGTAGGCCTCGGCCAGGAAGGTGAACTCCAACGGAGCCACCGGGCACTTGATCGGCTGCTCCACGACGTGCACGACCAGCCGGCCGCCGGGGAAGGCCCGCAGTGCCTCGCGTAGCGCGAAGGCGCCGTCGTAGGTGTAGAAGTCATGGACGCTGCGGTGCCACTCCGGCCCGAGCATCCCAGGGGTCTGGTCCGGCCGCGGGCTGGTACCGGTCGCGATGACGAGGTAGTCGTAGCAGACCACTCCCCCATCGGCGAGCCGGACGGCCTTCTGCTCCGGATCGACAGCAGAGATCTCACCGATCATGAACTGGATGCCCGTCCTGAGCAGGCTCCGCCGTGGTCGCAGCACATCAGCGGCCTGATCACGTCCGAACGGGACGAACAAGAGTCCCGGCTGGTACAGGTGGTCGCGGTCACGGTCGATCACTGTGATCCGCCACTCGTCGCGCGCCAACCGGCGCCTCAGCTTGTTGGCCACCGTCGTGCCAGCGGTACCGGCGCCGAGAATCACCAACCGCCTCATCACCATCACATCCCTTCGTGTGCCGGCCCGGCCTGGTGCACCAGGCCGGGCCGGTAGGTGTCAGTCGGTGTGCTCGATCGTGATCGTGCGCGCCTCGGCAGCCTTCGCCGAGATCGGAACGGTCACCTCGAGGATTCCGGCCGTGTACTTGGCCACGACGGCCTTCTCGTCGGCTCCGTCCGGCAGCAGCACCCGGCGGGTGAGCGTGCCGTAGTGGAACTCCGAGCGGGCACCGTCGTGCTCCTCCTGTTGACGAGTCGCGGAGATGGTCAGCATCCCGTTCGCGATCTCGACCTTGACGTCCTTCGCCGGATCCAGGCCGGGCAACTCTGCCCGGACGACGTACTTGTCGTCGTCGCTGAACTCCTCGATCCGGACGCCCCGCATCATCGCGGGCATGGTGAACAGACTCGGCAAGCCCTCGGCCCAGTCGAACAAGTCCGCGAACTGACGCCGGGGGTCCCTGTGTTGGAGCGTCGTCATGGTGTCTCCCTTCCGTAGCCTTCACCTCCACCACACCTCGCGCCGCAGCCGCACAGCAGGGCCCAACGCACCGGACCCCGCAGGCCTTCGGCCCCGCCGCCGCCGCCGACCGGCGGAGCCGAGCCGGTTCACGGCGAACAGGCTCACCAGCGCGATCAGGCCGCCGGCCAGGCCGTCGAACAGGTAGTGGTTGGCGGTCAGGACGATCGCGGCGAGCATCAGGACCGGCATCAGCCAGCCGAGCAGACGCACGAGCCGGTGACCGGCCAGACCGGCGACGGCGATCCCCATCAGCAGGTTCCAGCCGAAATGCAGGCTCGGCATGGCGGCGTACTGGTTCACGAACGCCGGCGGCTGCAGTACCCGGTAGGCCTCGGTCTCCTTCGTGACCGTGTCGACGAAGCCGTACGCCGCCATGAAGCGTGGCGGTGCGACCGGAAACACGGTGAAGATCACCAGTCCGATAGCCCCGGAGAGCAGCATCGCGTTCCGGAACGTCGGGTACGCGTCGCGATGCCGGATCAGTAACCACAGCAACGTCGTCAGCAGCACCGGCCAGTGCCCGTAGATGTAGATGTAGCTGACCGTGTTCGCGATCCAGCCGTGCGCGGTGACGGCCGCCTGCAGCTTCGGCTCCACGAAGACGCCGCTCCATCGCTCGAGGGCGATGACGCTCTCGGCGTTCCGGTAGGCGACCTCGACCCTGGTCGCGATCAGGCCCCGGACGCCGAAGTACAAGACGATGGCGGCCGCGATCACGGTCACCTCACGCGCGACCTGTTGCGCCCGGCCTGCCCTCCGCAACATCGATGTCTCGCCCTCGGCGACCATCAGTACTCCCTCCAACACCCGTCGTTCCACCCTCACCGAGGCGACCGGGAGCGGCACAGGGCCATAGCTCCCACTCCCAGGCGGCAAAGGTCCACGACAGGCGTCACGATGCCGACCTTGAACGGGGCGGCTATCGTCCTGGCAATGGACTGTCGGGTCCGGCGCCTGTCTCAGCGCCGTTCCCGGGCCCGGAAGGAAGCCGTCATGGACAAGAGCCAGACGAATCTCGCGCGGTTCGCGCGGCTCGTCGCCACGATCGCGACGCATCGTGGCGTGCGCATCGCCGCGCTGCTGGCCGCGGTCGGGCTCTCGCTGTGGAACGTCGAGCGCGTCCCGCACACTGTTTTGCTGCCCGCGGTGCTGGGCTTGCTGCCCTTCGCGATCGGTAAGTACGTGCTATGCCCGATGCGCTGGCATGCGATCTCGACCAGCGGCCGCCCGCGCCGGTGGCATCTGCGCGC
>NZ_JBEZYF010000090.1:0-33846 GCF_040638415.1 Kribbella sp. NPDC026596
TCTTGGTAGGTCCGCGGGTAATCCACCCCGCCGACCGGGCGTTGACTCGCCGACACCCTCAAACCCTACTGCACTCAAGCAGAGATGCAGGACATAGGTTCGAATAGTGTCATGATGAGGTCATGGTGGGAGGCTTCAATGTCCGGCCCGGCGACGACGGGGACGGCGAGTGGATGGGACAACGCGATGAACGGCCACCGCGGCCGGTGTTTTGAGCGGTATTGCGTCTGATCTGGCTTACCGCAGATTGTCTCGGGCGATGAATCCGCAGGTCAGGGCCGCGATGGGATCGTTTGGCGTACCGCGACTGACGCTCAGATCCGGATGGCCGTAACCGCTTCAACGATGTTGCGTTGGATGCAACATGGCGGAGGTTGTGGATCTGCCGGGGTCGGCGCACTTGGTGCCGGCCCGGCGTTGTGACGGTCGCCAGTGGCACGGACTGAGACGGCGCACTCGGGCGGTTGGAGGGACTATCGTGCCCGGCCGTTGGCGGCTGCACCACCCGTCTGTCAAGGTTGCGGCGTCGGAGCAGCAGCTCGATGCCGTGCCACGCCGACGTCCTGACCGACGTACGCGACGGCCTAGACCCCTGACCTGTCTCCAGACTGTTGGTCCGGACGGCACCGCGGAAGATCCAGAAGCGATGGACGAGTTCGGGCGATCCGGCCATGGCAGGCGCGCCTGGAAGGTCTCGTGGGGGCTAGCGGTGGATTGGGAGTCCGGCGGCGATCTCGATTGCGATGATCGTGGCGGCGATCCAGTCGACGGTGAGGCAGAACGGGGGCCACCACCGTGTGTTGGCAACGTACTTTGTGCGGTGTTGCCAGAGGTCCTTGAACCCGTGGCCGATCAGGCCGAGGACAAGGAGCCACGCCGATCCGGTGACGCCTGCCGCGGCGACCACCACGAAGGCTCCGGCGACGGTGCTCTCGACGGCGACGACGGTTGGTCGTCCGTCGGCCACTGCGAATCCGATGTAGATCGATGCGATGAGGGCCAGGGAGAGGGCGTAGACGGTCGCTGCGTCGAGCCACCAGAGGCCGAGCGGCGATGCGGCCTGGATTGCCCCCCAGACGAGCCCCCAGGTGAGCGGGGCACGCTCATTGGCGAACAGCTTCCCGAGTGTTGGCATCAGTGGCGCCGTGTGGATGTGGAGCGATGGCGGGCGCGCACCGTGCGGCCGGTTGTCATTGATGCGATGGTGAGTTCGGGTTGTTGGCCTCCCGGTCTGAGTTTCGATTTTCATTTGTTTGCTTTGCGATGTGGTCCGCGAGGTAGGACGCGTCGGAGCCGACCCAGCCGAGCAGCGCGGAGGTTCGGGTGTGCTGCCAGGTCATCCCCAGCATGTACAGACCGGGGGACGGGGTGACGCCGCGTTGGTGCAGGATGCGTCCCTGTGCGTCCTTCACGCGGGGTACGTCGATCCACGCGTGGTTCGCCGTGAACCCGGTTGCCCAAACCACGGCGTCGTATTCGGACGCGGTGCCGTCGGCGAAGGTCACGGTCCGACCGGTCGCCATCGTCGCGCGGGGACGGATCCGGACGCCGTGTCGCTTGGCAAGTTGCCGTGGGCCGGCGCCGATCACCTGGTCACGTTCGGCTAGCCGCCTTCCGAGCCGGGAGGCGACGGTGACTCGGTCCAACCTCAGCCCGCTCGCCCACGTCCACACGTCGCGGCCCAACGGGCGCTGGGGGATCGTCGGGATCCGTTGGCCGGTCGCCAGTTCCACGCTGTGGGTGGCGGTGAGTTCCAGGGCGATCTGGCAGCCGGAGTTCGCGGCCCCTACTACTAGGACCTTTCCAGCGGGGAGGGTCTGAGGGCGGCGGTAGTCCGTGCTGTGGATCTGGGGCATGTCTGGGTCGAGGTTCTTCGCGATCGGTGGTACGAACGGAACCTGGAAGGGGCCGGTGGCGACCACTACCTGCCTGGCCTGCAAGGTGTCTCGCGCCGTCGTCACGACGTACCCGTTGTCGCTCCTGGTCAGCGATTCGACGGTGGTGTTCAGCTGTACCGGTAGCTGGAACCGTGCGGCGTAGGCCTGCAGGAAGTTCGCGACGTCGTCCTTGCCGGGGTAGGTGTCCGTCGCGGCGGGGAAGGGCATTCCTGGCAGGTTGTCGAACTGGGCCGGTGTGAACAGCTGCAGGGAGTCCCATCGCGAACGCCAGGCGTCGCCGATCTCCGCGCCCGTATCCACGATCAGGAAGCGGTGCCCGCGCTCGGCCAGGTGATAGCCCATCACCAGGCCGGCCTGGCCGCCGCCGATGACCAGCACATCCAGGATGTCTGTCATGACGACACCGCCTTGGGACGTCGCGCGACGTTGAAGCTGAACATCATTCCGCTCTCGGTGTGTTCGGCGATGTGGCAGTGCGCCATCCACAGACCGGGATTGGATACGTCCAGCAGGATGTCCACCGTTTCCCCGGCCCGCACAAGGACGGTGTCCTTCCAGACGAGGTTGGCCTCCGGCTCCTCGTCCCTGGACAGGATGAGGAAGCGACCGGCACCGTGGATGTGGAACGGGTGGTGCATCGGGTGATCGGAGTCCATCTCGTTGACCAGCCGGATCTTCACCCGGTCGCCGACGGTGAAAGCCCAGGTGATGGCTTCGTTCTCGGCGCCGGTTTCTCGGTCAATGAGCTGCCAGATCATGTTGCTGGGATCCGATGCGCGGTTGATCTCCGGCATCAGGTCCTCCCACTCCAGACCGTCGCCGTGTTCGTGGTCGCTTGGCGCCGGGCTCTCCTGCGATGTGGGTGCAGCTGGTGGTGGCCCGTCGGAGGGCACCAGTCTCATCCCGCATTGCGGGCACTTGGCCGGTTCGGAGGCGGTGACGTCGGGGTGCATCGGGCAGGCGTAGCCGGCCGCCGTGATGTCCTCGGCCCCGTAGAGGAGCGGCATGCGGGAGAAGAAGGCAAGGACCTTGTCGGGTTGCCGGTCGAGGTCGGGCCGGATCGACTGGTGTTCGGCGGTGAGGTCGGGGTCGGTGCGCAGCACCTCGAACGACGCAGCGGCCTCGCCGCCCGCGCCGGCCGTGACCGTGAATCCGCCGAGGTCGTAGACCCGGTCAGGGGTGCGGTGCTCGAGCCGCACCTCCCCGGGGGTGTCGAACAGCACGTCGAGGACCGCGCGTTCGGACGGGGCGAGCAGTACGTCCTCGACGAACGTCTCGCGCTCGTATCGACCGCTGTCGCCGCCGACCAGTTTCGCCCGGGCGCCGCGGACCACGAAGTTGAAGATCCGGGTGTTGGCCGTGTTGACGAGATACAGGCGCACGACGTCCCCCTGGGCCGCTTCTCCTGAGAACTGGGTCTCGCCGTTGATCAGCATGACGTTGCCGAACCGGCCCATTGCGGTGAAGGTCGGCCCGGACCGGTTGAAGGGCGCGATCCGTCCGTCCTCGACCAGCAAGTCGTCCAAGGTGAGGGTGAGATGCCGGTCAACGGCGGGCCAGTACGGGGTATCCGCGGGCTCGACGATGATCGTGCCGTACAAGCCCATTTCCTGGGCGAAGTCCTCCCGCATGTGCGGGTGATACCAGTACAGGCCGGCGTCGGGGAACTGCAACTTGTACGTGAATGACCCCCCGATCTGGATCGGCTCCTGCGTCTCATGCGGGACCCCGTCGAAACGGTTCTCCAACCGCAGGCCGTGCCAATGCACAGTCGTCTCCACGTCACCCTCGTTCCTCACCTGTACGGTGATCTCCGACCCCTGATCCACGTGCAGGGTCGGGCCGGGGATCGACCCGTTGTAGGCGAGCATGCGCAGCTCGGCGCCGTCGATGTTCTTGCGCACCGCGCCGATGCCCAGCTCGAGCAGGTCGCCGTCACGCAGTCGCACCACGCCCGGGCGCGACACTCCCGCCAGTCCGGCGGTTTCTGTGCTGAATATGTCTTGAGAAGTCATCTGTTGCTTCCTTCATCTTCGGGCCTCGTCGATATTGGTGGCTGCACAACCGAAACGGATCTGCGGATGTGCGGACGGCGAATCGCGCGTCAGGGACCCTTCAGGGGTTCCCCGGTCCGCACCGAAACGACCACGTCTTGGATCGCCTGGGTGACCGCGTCGGCGTTGTCTGGGTTTTCCACGAAGGAAGCGTGGGTCGCCCCCGACACGACGCGATGAAGGCTGTTGGTCGACAGCGTGACCGTCTTGTCCTGGTCAGCCATCCATCCCTTGGAGTTTTCAAGCTCGGCGGTCAGGACGATCAGTGGCTTCGCCTCGAGGCTGCGGAGTTCCCCGGCCTCGGCTTCGGATCGATTCGCGACGCCGAACTCATCGAGGAAGCCGCCCATTTCCTTCCCGCTGGCGGCGGTCGTACGCGCATCGTCACGGTATCGGGGCGGTAGCTCCGAGAAACCGGCGTCGGCGATGAGGCGCCCGGCTCCCAGCCGAGAGGTCGTTGCGACCAACGAGGACACGTGCTTCAAGACGCTGTACGAGCTCGCCTTCTGCGGGGACACGGGGGTGTTGTGGGCGGCGGTGGAGTCGACCAGGACGAGCCCGGCGACTTCGTCCGGATACTTCGCGGCGTACGTCCTCACGTACAGGCCGCCAAAGGAATGTCCGGCCAGTACGTACGGACCCGGAACTTGGGCGCGATCTAGCAGGTTGTGGAGATCGGTTGCGATCTGCGCACCATCGGGCGGACTCGCGGCAGGATCACTCCAGCCACGTCCCGCCCGGTCGTACACGCACACTCTGCTGTCGCGGGCCACAGAGGGTGCGATCAACCCCATCGACGCCGCGGAGCCGCCTGCACCGGGCTCAAGGATCACGGTCGGACCGCGTGAGCCGGTGCACTCCAGGTGGAGTCGGTACGGTCCCACGTCGACGAGCTGACCGCGCATGGCGACCGCGGGTTCGGTCGATTGGCGGATCCTCTCGTACCCTCCGCCGAGGGCCAAGATCACCAGGATGACCAACACCGGGTTCAGCAGCCACACCCTGGTCCGGCTGTGCAGCTCGCGCCTGGCGCTGGTCCAAACCCAGACCACCAAGACCACCAGAGCCGGCGGCCAGACCCACCCCAGCGCATCCACCACGGCGTTCGGGGCCAAGAGTACTAGCGCCGCGGACAGCACCATGAAGATCGCCGGCGCCACGGCCCAGCGTTGCGGCTGGTCGGTGAACCGAGTAGACAGAACTGCCAGCAGCGCCCACCCGAGGGCAAAGCCGATCAGAACCATGGCGGTGGAGAAGTCCACATCCACCGTGCCGACTGGGAGGAACGGGAGGATCACCGCCGCAGCCAAGCCCGCGGCCAGCGATCCGGCCACGACTCCGCCAACGTGCGAGCGCCCTGGCCTCGGGGCGGGCTCGGCCTCGTCGCCGCTGAGCACTGTTCTGCCGGCAAGGTCCGCGGGCTTGCGATCAGCGGGCACTGACGTTCACCCGCCTGAACAGCAGGACGCCGAGCACGATCAACCAGGCTGCCCACAGGTAGCTTCCGAGGAGGCCGCCCGGGTCCCAGACGGGGAATCCGGAGACTGCCGTGGCGAGGATGTCGCCTTGGTTGACGAAGTACAGGACGCTCGCGAGCAGACCGAGCCACCCTGCCCAGGCGGGCATGACGTGGGATCGCAGGATGATGACGCTGACCGTGACCGACCAGAAGATGGCGAGAAGTTGTCCGAGGTGTTCGCCTAGCAGTGCGCCGCCGTACTGATGCTGGGCAGTCCATGCGGCAGCTACCGCCGTACGGGTGGTTTCGTCGCCATTCATGTACGAGTCGGCCAAGGCTGGTACGACGAAAACCCAGCGCAGAAACCCGATCAGCGCCAACAAGACAGAAGCCGCCCCCAGATAGGTCGCCACCCGCAGCGCCGCATCGCCACGACGAGCCAATGCGGTCGGGAGCAACAAGATCGGCACAGCCAGTACGGCGTACGTCCAGGCGACCGCGAACCAGGTCCACACCAGACTCGCCCCACCAGCCGCGAACTCAGGCAGCACCACGTCCGCCGGCTGCCGCAGAATGTCAGGCCAGTCGAACGTCATCGACAACACCGTCGCCGCGATCATGAATGCCACGGTGGAGGCGATGAACAAGCTCCCGGTCACCACAGCGGTTCTACGCCGCGACCCAGCCGGCGAAAGCCCCACCGAGATTGCCTCGCTGCTGTGCTGTTGACTACTGATTGTGCCCATACGGACAGCCCCCCAGCACGGCACGAAACTGTGGCAACCCCGATGGATCACTAAGCGCAAGATCTGACCGCGCTGAGCCCAGCATGTGCCCTGCCACCAACTCTGTCCATGACCAGCAAGCGCCACCGGCCTGTGGCGATGGAGGTCAACGTTGACAGAAGTTGTTCTCCCGAGGATGGTGACAAGCAATAGGGCGCATGCGGGTGGTGGTCTCAGGCGTGTTCGTCGGAGACAACCATGAGCGACCGGGAGGCCGCCGCAGGGGGCACTCGCATGGCGAACATGAGCGCGATGAGACGTACCGCGATTGTCGCGGGCGTGTTCTACCTGGCCACCGAGGTCACCTCGATCCCGGCGCTGCTGCTGTATCAGCCGGTTCTGCGTGACGGCAGTTACATCGCCGGTGCCAACGCCGACAACAGGGTGCTGCTCGGCGGATTTCTCGAGCTGCTACTTGTCGTCGCTTGCATCGGCAGCGCAGTCACCCTCTATCCCGTGGTCAAAAGGCAGAACCACAGCATCGCGCTCGGCTATGTCTGCGGCCGGGTCCTGGAGTCCGCGATCATCGTCGTCGGCGCTGTCAGCGTTCTCGTTGCCGTGACGCTCAGGCAAGACCTAGCCGGTACGGCGGACGCCGGCAACGCCGCGGTCGCCGCGATCGAGCGGTCTCTGGTGGCGATCCACGACTGGACATTCTTGCTCGGGCCGAGTTGGGTCCTGGGATTCAACAGCTTCCTGCTGGCCTACCTGGTGTACCGATCAGAACTGGTACCGCGGGCCATCGCAATACTGGGGATGAGCGGAGGCGCGCTGGTTACCATCTCGGCAACCGCGATGCTGTTCGGCGTCTACGGCCAAAGCGTCCACACGGTCCTGGCGCTCCCCGTGTTCGCCTGGGAGGTCAGCTTCGCCATCTGGCTCATCGCCAAGGGCTTCAAGCCGTCAACGATCACAGCGATGAGATCCCCCGAGGTCGAAGGACACATACCGCTACCTCTTGGGTGAGAAGCAGACGGCCCCGGCTTCATTCATTGAACAAATCCCTTTGGAGATGGTTCTGATGACAACATCTGTGGCGTACCCGGTGCACGTGAACGCCGCGCCGGATCCGAAATCGTCCAGGTGGCTCTGGCTGGTCAAGTGGATCCTGGTGATCCCGCACTACGTCGTGCTGCTGTTCTTGTGGATCGGCTTCATGGTCAGCTCGGTCGTAGCATTCTTCGCGATCCTCTTCACCGGGCGCTACCCGCGCGCCATCTTCAACTACAACGTCGGCGTACTGCGCTGGTCCTGGCGGGTGACCTACTACGCCTACGGAGCACTCGGCACCGACCAGTACCCGCCGTTCACGCTGGCCGAGGTCGAGGAGTATCCCGCGCACCTGTCGGTCGACTACCCCGAGCACCTGTCCCGAGGCCTCGTTCTTGTGAAGTGGTGGCTGCTCGCGATCCCGCAATACATCATCGTCGGCATCTTCGTCGGTGGTGGAGCGTGGGCCGCGAACCGGTCCGACGACTGGCAATGGAACGTCGGCGGCAGCGGTGGCCTCGTTGGGATCTTGGTGATCATCGCCGCCGTGATCCTCGCGTTCACCGGCGTCTATCCCCGGCCGCTGTACGACGTGATCCTGGGCATGAACCGTTGGGCTCTGCGGGTCGCGGGCTATGCGGCCCTGATGACCGATGTGTACCCGCCGTTCCGCCTCGACCAAGGTGGCAGCGATCCCACCCTCACCGTGCCGCCTCCGTCAACCGGCGCACCGGGGCCGGTCGATATGACTACGCAAGCCACACCCACCGGACCCGCCGACGCAACATCGCCGGAGCGGTAGGGGTTGGGATTCAGATGGATGCCGCCACAGTTCGCCAGAACAGCACGGCGCACGCAAGGAAGATTGCCACCCTGACGGGTTGGCTGATGGTGGTCACCTTCGTCGCGTCGATCCCGGCGTACTTCATCCTGTACGCCCCGGTTCGGGATCACCCCGACTACATCATTGGAACCAGCGCCGACCCAACCGCGAGCGTGGCCTTGGGTGCGGTCCTCGAGCTCATCGTTATCATCGCCAATATCGGTACCGCCGTAGTGCCGTACGTGATCTACAAGCGCTACAGCGAAACCCTCGCACTCGGCTACGTCGCAGCGCGCCTCG
The DNA here is from genome assembly GCF_040638415.1 of Kribbella sp. NPDC026596. Taxonomy (NCBI): domain Bacteria; kingdom Bacillati; phylum Actinomycetota; class Actinomycetes; order Propionibacteriales; family Kribbellaceae; genus Kribbella; species Kribbella sp. NPDC026596. Next base: position 8,310 of record NZ_JBEZYF010000090.1, read on the forward strand.
TCGAAGCCACATTTATCGCCATCGGTATCGTCAGCCTTCTGACGTTCCTGCTGATGCGGCAGGAAGGCACGGCCGGCACAGACGCAGCGCTCGGCCAGGTCTTCGTCGCGATCTACGACCGGGCGTTCCTGATCGGACCGGGATTCTGCGCCGGCGTCGCGAACGGAATCATCCTCGGATACCTGATGTATCGGTCCGGCCTGGTACCACGTCGCATGGCGATGCTGGGGCTCGTCGGAGGCCCACTGGTCGCCGCCTCGGGAATCGCCGTCATGTTCGACGTCATCGAGCGTGGAGGCGCGGTCCAGGGCATCGCGACGATTCCAGAGTTCTTCTGGGAGCTCTCGTTCGGTATCTACCTCATCGTCAAGGGATTCAAGCCGTCCCCGATTCTGGCTGGGCTCGACGGCGAACCCGGCACACGCGGCGCGGGCTCGTGGTCGGGGTCAACGGCAGCCAGTTGACTCTCGGCCGCGAGAAGATTGCCGCAGGCCCAGCCCCTGGACAACGGCGACGCCAAGGTCGACCTCACCCTGGCGTATGCCGGACTCCGCAAGAACTTCGAGCACCCCGGCTTCACCAAGCCGCCGACACCACACCAGTCCTAGCCGGCCGCTCCCGCATCCTCATGCGCCTCGACGTGCGCTAAGCGGGCGGAGTCGTTCCCCGGACATTCATCCGTTCGCCGGGGCGGCTGAAGATGCTGAGGATCTCTGCGGGCTCGTTGCCGGTGCTGCCGAACCAGTGCGGCTTGTCGGTGCTGAACTCGGCGACCTCGCCGGGGCCGAGCACCCAGTCCTCGTCGCCGAGGACGAGGCGCATGTGGCCGGACAGCACGTAGATCCATTCGTGGCCGTCGTGCGCCCTGAGCTCCGGGATGACTTTGCTGGTCGGAATGACGATCTTCCACGCCTGCGTGCCATCGGGCTGCTGCGTCAGCGGGATCACCGTCCGGCCCTTGACGCGACCGGGCCTGAGCCGGATCCGCGGATCGCCCTGCACCGGCGCGGCGACGAGGTCGTCCAGCGGCACCCGATACACATGCGACAACGCCAGCAGCAGTTCCAGGGTTGGCCGCCGCTGTCCGGTCTCGAGCCGCGACATCGTGCTCTTCGAGATCCCGGTCGCTGTCGCAACATCGGTGAGGGTCATCCGGCGCTGCGCGCGCAGTCGCTTAAGCCGTCGCCCGACCCCCTCGAGCACCGCGGCAATCTCCGCCGCTGAGGTGTCCTCCACAAACTCATCTGACCCCCATTTCCCACAAACAGCAACCTTCGTAGCCGAACCCCCCACCCAGCCCCAGCCTTGGAGCATGACCACACCATCGCTCGACCCGAAGCCCATCCCGACGTCCCAGCCCGCCGCACCTGGACCGCCGACCAAGCACCAGCTGGCCCTGATGATCTGGCTGGCCGTGTTCCCGACCCTCACCGCCCTCAACCTCGCCCTCGGTCACTGGCTAGGCACGCTCACGCCGGTCCTGCGGACGTTCGTCCTCGCGACCATCGCCGTACCGATCGTGATCTACGGACTGATGCCGCAGCTGCACCGGCTGCGCCGACGCCTTCTGACCCGCCACAACCACTAGGAAAGGACTGCACGCCATGAGCGCACGAAACCACACCGCCGTTCGCGACGAACCGCCTGTACGAACACCCAGCCCGCGACGCGCTCAGGAACTGACTACCCGGCGGATGAACGTCATGCGGTTCGGGTACGGGTTCATGGGCGTGGGGCTGGCCCTCGTCAAGTGGCCGGTCCTGGTTCAGGACGCTCGATCGCTGCCCGTGATGGAAGGGGTTGTTGCCTGCCTGCTGACGGCCATGTCGTTGCTGGCGTTCCTCGGGCTCAGATACCCCGTGCGAATGCTGCCGATCCTGCTGTTCGAGGTGGCCTGGAAGGTCATCTGGGTCGGTGCGGTCGCGATTCCCCACCTGATCGCCAACGACCTGAACGCCGAAGCACGCGACGTGCTTTTCAAATGCTCCTTCGACGTCGTCATCCTGGCCGTCATCCCTTGGCGCTTCGCCTGGCGACGCTACGCCCGGACCCCCGGCGATGCCTGGCACTAACGTTCGATCACGAGCAAGGGGAAGGCAGGACTGATTCGGGTCGATGCTCCACATCGCGTTGCCACGCAGGGACCTGGTGACCCGGATGCGGAAGCGTCTCCTCCAAGTCCGCGACCTCGCCAAGCCATGCGCGATCGTTTGCCTCGTGCGTGGCGTGCTCGGGCGTTGCAGGTGATCCCCCGATTCGGGGCAGTTGGGCAGGGTCGACGCGCAGGAACTCCACCACGCGACCTGGTGCAGCGATTGCCACGCCACACCCTTTCCCTACACACGCCGCAGCACCACACGGCGCTCAGAAGAGTTCAGTTAACTAGCCGGGTCGCGATCGTCCGCTCCGGCGACGGGGCGCGGCTGTGGACCCGCAACCGCCACGAGATCAGCGACCGGTTCCCCGACATCGTCACCGCCGCCACGCGACCGGTGCGCTGCTGACCTCGATGAAGCCACCGAGTGGTTCGAGGTGCTGCCCGCCGCGATGGGTGTCGAGGGGCTGGTCGTCAAGGGCGCGGCCACCCGCTACACACCGGGGCGGCGCGATGCCTGGGTCAAGGTGAATTCTATTGGGGTGGGCACTGTTCGGTTCGTCCGCTCAATCCGGATCTTGGCAGGTCAGGTTACGGATCGATGCTCGGCCCCGGTGCGCGACAGGTGTCGTGGACGAGTGGTGGCCGCGGTTACAGCCAGGGGCCAGGGCGTCAGGGCAAGGCTGTAGGCGGCGAAGGCCTCGCGCGGTCTCGATGTCGCATCGGCGGCGCCGAGTCGAAGGCTCGAGAGCCATCTGAAGCGACGCCTACTCAGCCGGTTCTCCTCAGCTCGTGCTGTGAATCCGCGCATCGAGCAACCATCAACACAACGCCTACGACCCAACGGTGCGCACCGCGGAGGCCGTCACCCCTGTGGACGGCCCAAGCATCATCTACCTAGTGCCCGGTCTATCTGCTAGCCGACGACTTCTCCGGTGGCGGCGCTCGTGGTGATGCCGTCGAGTACTCGGCGAAGTCCCCATACGTACTGCTCGGTGGAGATGTAGCCGGCAAGTTCGGGGGCCGCGGCGGCTGTGCGGGGGTAGTGCTCGGCCGGGGTTGCGGCGAAGGCGCGGAGCCGCGTGTCGATCCGTTCCGGCTCTGGTGGCAGTGGGCCGGGCCGGTGCAGGTCGGCTACCTCGAGGGCGATGGAGCCGAACACGTAGACGATCAGCAGGTAGGCGGCGCGCGCGGCGTCCGTGGGATGGAGCCCGGCGTCGTTGAGGAGCTCGAGGAGCCGTTCGTTCAGGGCGAGAGCGTTGGGGCCGTCCATGGGGCCGCCGATCATCAGCGGAACTGCGCCGGGGTGCGCCGAGAGCCGTGTCCTCAGATCGAGGGCGAGGGATTCCACGCGCTGCCGCCAGGGTTGGCCGCGGTCGAGGAAGATGCCGTGGTCGACCTCGCCGAGCAGGCGCTCGACGAGCGCCTTGACCACGGCCGCCTTGTCCGGGAAGTAGGTGTACACCCCGTTCGGGGCCACGCCCACCGTTGCGGCGATTCCCCGCACCGAGGCCGCGTCCGTCCCACCCTCGTCGAGCAGCGTCAGGGCGGCGTCGAGGATCTGCTCCTCGGTCAGGGTCCGCCGCGGTCCGCGACGACTCCTGCCTGCTTGTGGCATTGACCTGGTCCCTTCTCTTGACTTCGCTCTGTACAGCGTACATTATTTGTACGGAGTACAGAGTTTAACTCGTCTGAGAGCTCTCTCATCACAACCCGGTCGGCGCTGGCCGACCGTCAGGAGTTGAGCACCATGACCCGATCCGGAGCGTCACAGCCGGTCTTCCTACGGACCTGGTTGGTGTGGACCGCGGGGTTCTTCGCCTTCCCCCTCGCCGGCGTGGCCGGCACTGCGGCGGCCGGCCGGGTCGACGGGCCGATGGCTGCGTTGTTGGGAGGTTTGGTCGCCGGGCTCGTCCTCGGTGCCGGGCAGGCTCTGGTGAGCCGCCGGCGCCTCGATCCGCGCAGATGGATCCCGGCCACCGGCATCGGCATGGGCGCCGGTCTGCTCCTCGGCGCCTCCGCCGTCGGGTACGGCACCTCGCTGGGCGAACTCGCTTTGATGGGCGCCATCACCGGCGTCGTCCTCGGTGTGGCGCAGGCGCTGGCACTGCCACGACAGGTCCACCTGCGTTGGGCCTGGGCCGCCGCGATGCCTGTCCTGTGGGCGCTGGGCTGGACCGTCACCACGCTCGGCGGGATCAGCGTCGACAATCAGTTCACGATCTTCGGCGCGTACGGCGCGGTGACCTTCTCCGCGCTGTCCGGACTCCTGCTCCACTACCTGCTGCCCTACCGCGGCACCACCGACCCGACGGAGGCGGTCGCACCGGTCGTGGCCAAGGCATGACCATGCCCCAGTACGTCGTCCTCGCGGCCGCCCGCCGATGAGCACCGTCACCGTCACCGTCGCCGGCGGCCTGCTGCTCGGGCTTCCGGTGGCGTTCAACGTCGCCTTCGGCGCACTGGCTGCAACCTTCGACTACCCCGACATCCTGCGCCGTCCCACCCACGAGGTGCTCGCCCGGTTTCGCGAAGGCGGCACCAAGCTCCTGCTCTGGTGGTGGGCCTTCGCCCTAACCGCCGCCGCCCTGGCACCCCTGGCAGTCATCGTCGCGCTCGCACTCGACGACGCCGGCGACACCCTGCGCATCGTCGGCGCCACCGTCGGTGCACTGGCTGCGCTCGTGCAACTCCTCGGCCTCATCCGCTGGCCGTTCCTCGTCCCCTACCTGGCCCGCGTCGACGCCGACCCCCAGTCCAGCCCCACCCGACGCGAAGCGATCGACGTCGTCTTCCAGAGCTTCAACCGATATCTGGGCGTCGCCGTCGGCGAGCACCTCGGCTACCTGCTCACCGGCGCCTGGACCATCCTGGTCGGCATCTCGCTCACCCAAACCACCCTGGCCCCAAGCTGGCTCGGGATCCCCGCGATCGTCATCGGCACCGTCCTCGTACTGTGCTCCCTGGAATTCGTCGGCCCCGCCGAGCGCCACGGCTGGAAGCTCGCGGCCACCCTCACGCCGATCACCTACATCGCCTGGTCTGCGTGGCTCATCGCCACCGGCATCGCGCTACTCGTCTGACCGCATGGACCGCGCGCAGCGACGCGGACCACGCCATACGGCGGACTCGGACGCTCCGTTCCTGGCCCGGCCGTGCGTGGTGGCGCGGACGTGCATCCGTCCACCAAGCGCCCGGACAGGCTGAGGACATCCGCGGGCTCGGTCCCCGTGCCGCCGAACGGCTGATCCGCACCCGCGCCCTGCTCCACGTCTCTATGTGGTGTCGCGCACAGGCGGCTTAGCAGCTCGACGCGACAATCCAAGACACCTCAAGAGGCCCCAATGGAAGGTCAAACACCGCGACACCCGCGAGGTCATCGTCGGCGGGGTGCTGGGCCCGATCACCCACCCCGAGGTCGTCATCGCCGGCCTCTACACCGCCGACGCCGAGCCGGTGGGTGTCGGACGCACCGTCCCGCTCAAACCTGAGCAGGCGACCCAGCTCGCCGTGCTGACAGCCGCGCGCCGCGGGCATCCCTGGCCGGACGAGATCACTGCCTATCGGTGGGGCGGCCCCGACTCCAAGAAGCCACTCACCAAGGTCGACCCGACCGTCGTGGTCGAGGTCACCGCCGACGCCGCGACCCGTGCCGGGCAGGCCCGGCACGGGATGCGGTACGTGCGGTACCGCCCGGACCTGCGGCCCGAGGACCTTCCGATCGCTCGGGGAGTTGTGCGACGGCCGTGGTGACGATGTCGGGGAAGCGGTCGCAGCAGAGGACAGCTCGCCGCGCTGCGCGCCCGGCGCCGGCCATGAACGACCTCGAGGTGGCGGCCCACGTGATTCGGCCGTTCGGCCTTCCCGAACCGGGGCCTAAATCCAGATATACTCCTCGGCGACGGCGCCGTCGCGCCATTTCGCTATGGTCACCATCCGGCCGCCGCCTTCGAACTGCCCGACCACGCAGGTCCACTGTCCGGAGCCGAACATGATCGGGTGGGACGCGACCTGGATCGGCGTGCCACCGGTGGACTCGACCAATGCCTCCATAGCCTCGATGTGCTCCTGGAGGCCCCGGGTGGTCGGTTGCCCTTTGACTTCCACGAGCACGTCGTCGGTGTGGCAGCGGGCGAACACGCCATGCCAGTCGGCTCGGTTCCATCCGTTGAAGTCCAGCTCATCCATGCCCTGGAGGTTGCGGATTACCTCGTCGTCCGTCATGGCCGAGGCCTCCTTCCGGGACCAGTCCCGATCCCTTGTACTTCACCGTAAGCGGATGTACGCCGGCCCAGCCGACGTCACCCACTAGGACAGGGCAGGGCGATGGGGTGTGACATCCGGGGTGGCGCTGTCACATCGCGAGGCGGTGCTCGGTCTCATAGACGAGCCGACCGGTACGCGGCCGGCTGTCCATCGCACGGAACAGGACAGATCCATGACGAATCCCCTGACCACCCCGGCTCGCAGTCCCAAGAGACGCGGGCGCACCGTGGCATTGCTGCTCACCGCCGCTGCGCTCGCCCTCGCGAGCTTCAACCCGGAGCAGAGCGCTGCCGGCGAACAGCGCGGGGCGAAGCCGACCATCGTGCTGGTGCATGGTTCCTGGGCGGACGCCTCGAGCTGGAACGGTGTCACCGAGCGACTGCAGGACGACGGGTACACGGTCCGCGCGATCCCCAACCCGCTGCGCTCGGTGGCGGGTGACGCGGCGTCGGTGCGGGCCTTTCTGGAAACGTTGGCGGGACCGGTCGTGCTGGTCGGTCACTCGTACGGCGGTTTCGTGATCACCAACGCGGCGACCGGGCTTCCGAACGTCAAGGCGCTGGTGTACGTCAACGCCTTCGCACCGGACACCGGCGAGACCTCATTCCAGCTCGTGCTGCCGGATTCGGCGCTCGCGGTCGACCCCGCGACTGTGTTCGACCTCGTCCCCGCCACGTTGCCGCCGACTGCCGACACCGACGTGTACCTCAAGCGGTCGACCGTCTTCACCTCGTTCGCGCCCGGGCTGAGTGCACACGACAAGGACCTCGTCTTCGCGACCCAGCGACCGGCCACATTCGGGGCACTCAACGAGCCGTCCGCAACCCCGGCCTGGAAGACGATCCCATCCTGGAGCGCGATCGGCACCGAGGACCAGATCATCCCGGCCAGCGCACAGCGGACCATGTCCAAGCGGGCCGGCGCCACCATCACCGAGTACGACGCCGGGCACCTCGGCCTGATGACCAACCCCGGAACCGTTACCCGAGTCATCGAGCAGGCCGCCCGCACAACGTCCCGCTAGGCACCCAGTTCCCACCCGAGTGAAATCAAGTACGTCATGAGCGAGCAGGCGGGTAATGCCCTGCCGATCGTGCTGATCCACGGGCTGTGGATGACCGCCCGCAGTTGGGACCGCTGGGTGGAGCACTACCGGGCGAAGGGGCATGAAGTCATCGCGCCGTCGTGGACGCGCCGAGGTTCTACTCAGGAGGCTGCTTGCCGTTGACCCAGGCGCTCCACCGCCCGAGTTGGGTGTCGCACACGTATTGATCAACATCTCAACACGACAGGTGCGACGCCCTAGAGACCCCGACGAAAGGTCAAACATCGCCAACCCGAGGAGTCGGGAGGGTTGCTTGAACGACTTTGGGGGAGCCTCGGTGGTTCCTAGCGCCTTGGGTGGTGGAATGCGGGGGTTGTCACACTTCGAAGGGCTATCCGGTCGTAGGTGTGACGCGCCCTCGGGCGAGAAGTCAGGCAGGGTCGGGCGCTGCCGAGGTTCAGGTAGTGAGGAGGTCGTGTGTACGACTCTGACGCCGGTGGTGGCTGCCCAGTGGCCGGATCGGCCGCTTGGCGGAGTGCGCTGACGGTGTTGCAAGAGGTCGCACCTGCATTCATCCCTGCGGGTGCCTGTGTATGTACCGTCGTGGTGGAATACCCGCCGGGGGATCGGGGGGCGCCACCGCATCGGCACCCGGGGCCCGCGTTCGGCTACGTGCTCGGGGGCGAGATGTTGTTCGAAGTGGAGGGTCTGCCGGAGCGGGTCGTCCGGTCTGGAGAGGCGTTCTGGGAGCCCGGCGGGGACGTCATCCACTATCAGGATGCGAACTACCGTTACGACATTCCGCTTCGATTCACGCTCACAATGCTGTGCGAGCCTGGCGCGCCGATGTTCGCTCCAGTGTCTGACGAGGAGCTGGCCGGGCGCCGGAATCGGCGCGCCCGTCGTGCCTATTGACGACGTTGGACGTTTGGCGCCGCAAGCATTTCACCGCTGCTTCGGCGGGCATCTGGCGGTGTTGAGGGTTGCCGGGTCGTAGGGGGAGTGAGAATCTCGGATGAGGCATTGGCCGATCGTCTGGGGCGCCGTCCGGCTGCATCTCTCAAGCGTCATGGAGGCAGTGGTGCATCGCGGAGCCCGCTCTTCGCGGTCGCTGCGGGGGCGACACCAAGAGTGCGAGATCCTTCTCGGTTTGATCCAGACCGCCCGCTCGGGCCACAGCGCCGTGCTTGTGGTGGAAGGTGAGGCTGGAATCGGCAAGACGGCGTTGCTCGACTACTTGCGCGACGCCGCGGCGGACTGTCGGCTCGTCCGTGCCGCTGGCGTCGTCCGAGATGGAACTTCCGTTCGCCGGAGTTCATCAGCTGTGCAGCCCTTTGCTCGACGGGCTGGACGGGCTGCCGGCACCGCAGGCAGAGGCCCTCGGGACCGCGCTCGGGTTGCGGGCTGGGAGACCGCCTGATCGGTTCTTGATCGGGCTGGCGGTCTTGACTCTCCTGTCCGAACGTGCGGCTGATCGCCCCCTGGTTTGCCTGGTCGACGATGCGCAGTGGCTTGACTACGCCTCCGCACAGACTCTCGCGTTCGTGGCCCGCCGGTTGGCGGCTGAGCCGGTTGTCATGGTTTTCGCTACCCGGACAGGTGAAGGCGATGAGTCATGGGCAGGGTTTCCGCAGTTGATGATCGACGGTTTGAGCCAGAACGACGCGGTTGCGGTGCTGGACGCGGCGGTTACGACCCCGTTGGACTCGCGTGTGCGCGATCGAATCCTGGCCGAGACACGAGGCAATCCGCTGGCGCTTTTGGAGTTGCCCAGATGGTCCTCAGCGACCGAGCTCACGTTCGGCCCGGAACTCCCAGCTGCCGCGAGCTTTACGCGTCGAATGGAGGAGGGACTTCGCCGTCAGGTCGAACCGCTCCCACCGCAGACTCGGCGCCTCCTGTTGATCGCGGCGGCCGAGCCGCTTGGAGATGTCGGCCTGCTGTGGCGGGCCGCCGAACAACTCGGCGTGGACATGGACTCAGTGATCCCCGCCGAGGCGGCGGGGCTGGTCGACGTTCGGGGGACGGTGCGGTTCCGTCACCCGCTCGTGCGCTCGGCGGTGTATCGCTCGGCCGAGGTGACGGATTTGAAGGCGGTTCACCGAGCGCTGGCGGAGGCCACAGATCCGGAGCGGGACCCGGATCGGCGGGCGTGGCACCGCGCGCACGCGGCTACCGGTCCGGATGAAGCGGTTGCCGCCGAGCTTGAGCAGTCAGCCGGGCGCGCCCTGGCTCAGGGAGGTCTTGCCGCCGCCGGCGCATTCCTGGAACGCGCGGCCGCGCTGACGCCGGCCGGGCCCGCACGAGCTGACCGCGCACTTAATGCCGCCCAGACCATGGTGCACGCAGGATCGTTCGACGACGCCGTGCGAGCTCTGACGGGCGCCGAGTTCGAGGTCCTGACCGACGTACAACTCGCTCGCGCCGAGGTACTGCGGGCACAGATCGGCTTCGCCTCGAACCGCGGGAGTGAAGCTCTGCCTCTGCTGCTGACGGCTGCCCGTCGCCTGGAGCCGCTCGACCTCCCGCTCGCGCTCGATACCTACGTCGCGGCTCTCGAAGCGACGCTGTTCGCCGGACGGCTGGCCGGTGAGCCCGGAGCGCTGGAGGTTGCACAGGCGGCCCGCGCCGCACCTGGCCTACCCCAGCCACGTCGAAGCGATCTACTACTGCAGAGCATTGCCGTGTTGCTTGAGGATGGTTTCGTCGCCGCCGCTCCGCTGATGAGGAGCGCCGGCCGCGCATACGAAACTGATGACGTCTCCATCGACGAGGGGCTGCGGTTCATGGTGCTCGCCGGCATCGCGGCCGCCAACGTCTGGGACGACTCCGCTTGGACGCGGTTGGCCAGTCGGCATCTCCAGCTCGCTCGGGAGTCGGGCGCCTTGGTGGCACTCCAGTTCGCACTGAACAGTGTGGTCTACCCTCATCTTTTCAGTGGGGATCTGGCCGGAGCGGCCGCTCTGCTCGACGAAGCCCGGGCGCTGGCCGAGGTGGCGGGCATCCCCTTGCACCCGTACGCCGCGATGGGGCTTGCTGCCTTCCGCGGCAACCGGGAACAGGCGGCGCCGGTGATCGCGACGGCGGCAGAGAACGCGCTGGTGCGTGGTGAGGGATTAATTTTGACAATCTCTCACTGGACAAATGCGCTGCTGTGCAACGGCAACGGGGATTACGCCGCAGCGCTCGCGCACTGCCGCCAGATCTTCGCTACCTCCGAGGACGGGCATTTGTCGTTGCTTCCGATCGAGACCCAGCCAGGCGGCTGGGCGATGGCCGAGCTGGTCGAGGCAGCCGTGCGTTCCGGTGACCTCCCGACCGCGGCGTTTGCAGCGAACCTCCTCTCTGAGGCCGCCGGCGTCTGCGGGACGGATTGGGCGTTGGGCGTGGCGGCACGATCTCAGGCACAACTCAGCGACGATGCCAACGCTGACAGTCTCTACACAGAAGCGATCGACCGCCTGGGGCGCACCGGCGTGCGCGTCGAACTGGCGCGAGCCCAGCTGCTGTACGGCGAATGGTTGCGTCGTGTGGGTCGCCGTACCGATGCGCGCGTCGTTCTCCGTCAGGCACATGAGTCTCTCGCAGCGATGGGAGTGCTGGCGTTCTCCGAGCGAGCTCGGCGAGAGCTCGCCGCCACCGGAGAGAAGGTGCGCCAGCGAGCAGTCGACGAGCACCATCAGCTCACCGCGCAGGAGTTGCACATCGCCCGGCTCGCCGCAGATGGACGGACCAATGTCGAGATCGGAGCCGAGCTTTACCTCAGCCGCCATACGGTGGAGTGGCACCTGAGGAAGGTGTTTGCGAAGCTGCACGTCACCAGTCGCCGCCAACTGGGAGTCGCCCTGGCGACACCCGTCGTCTGAACCGCGCCTGTCGGCGACTTCGCGGCCGCGCCGGTCTCATGAGGTGGCAGTGAATTCGTGATGGCCGTCACACCGGGTCGGGCTGTCCGGTCCTTATCTGTATAGCAGACGCGGTCCCGCCACGGGGGCGGCCTCCACAACGTCGTGGTGTCGAAGCGAGGCCCTGACGGAAGGACCTGAACAGTGACGAAGCACATCCTCGAGGCCGCGGCGCAGGAGATCGCCGATGCGACTTCAAAGCCCCCGTTCCTCTACCAGCTGGGGCCGGATGGCGCCCGGAAGGTGCTGGACGACATCCAGGCAGCCCCGATCGACAAGCCGGCCGTCGACGAGAAGTGGATCACGGTGCCGGCCGAGGTCGGTGACGTCCGGGTTCGGATCGTCAAGCCGGTCGGTGCCGACGGGGTGCTGCCCACCATCTTGTACGTCCACGGCGGCGGCTGGGTGCTCGGCAACGCGGGCACCCACGACCGGCTCGTGCGCGAGCTGTCCGTCGGTGTCGGTGCCGCGACCGTGTTCGTCGAGTACGACCGCTCGCCCGAGGCCCATTACCCGGTCGCCATCGAGCAGGCTTACGCCACCGCGCGGTGGATCACCAGCCATGGTCGCGATGAGGGCCTCGACCCGGGCCGTCTCGCGATCGCGGGCGACTCCGTCGGCGGCAACATGACCGCGGCGGTGGCGATCCTGGCCAAGCGCCGCGGCGACGTCAGCTTCGTGCACCAGTCGCTGTACTACCCGGTGACCGACGCCGGCATGGACACCGACAGCTACCGCGAGTTCGCCGACGGCCCGTTCCTGACTGCCAAAGGGATGGCGTGGTTCTGGGACGCCTACCTGCCGGATCTGGATCGTCGCGCCGAGGTCACCGCCTCACCGCTGCGGGCCGACCTCGAGGAGCTCGCCGGGCTGCCGGAGACGTTCCTGATCGTCGACGAGAACGACGTACTGCGCGACGAGGGCGAAGCATACGCCCGCAAGCTCACCGAAGCCGGGGTGCGCACCACGAGCGTCCGCTACAACGGCATCATCCACGACTTCATGATGCTCAACCCGCTGCGCGAGACCGCCGCCGTGACCGGTGCGGTGGAGCAGGCCATTCACGTCTTGCGGAAGGCACTGGGCACCAAGTAGCAGCGAACGATCGGGTGGGCAGTTGATGCCCACCCGATCGGACGAGGGCCAGAGTGGGGAACCAGCGTGTTCAGACCGATCGAGCCTCGGGCGGCCGCGGCGGAAGAAGTCCGCCGGAGCTACGCCAGGTCCAGGGCCGGCCAGCGTTGACCAGAGAGGAAGACAGCGCCCGAATGATGCGCCAGGCCCTCGACGGCAGTTGTAACAGCGCCCGAACCCTGGCGAGGTTCGTCGAACGGATATCGCCAACCGAGGCGGAGGCGCTCCGGATTGCGCTCCGGCAACGGCTCGAGTTTTGACACCGAAGCCACGCGTAAAGGACCGGATGAGTGGGTTGGCCGTACCGCACTACGACTGGATCATCCGCAGTCTCCACCCGCTCCGCCGATCATCATGGGGCTCCACCGGCGGACTAGCGACCGAGCTGCTGCTCGACCGGGGCCTAGGCGCGGCCGGAGTCGCCCTGTCGCCAGCACCGGTCAAGGGCGTTCTGCGCTTGCCGCCCAGGTTGCTTCGCGGCGGATTCCCAGCGCTGAGGAACCCGGCGAACAAGCGCAGGACCTTCGCGATGACGGCGAAGCAGTTCCACTACGCCTTCACCAACACGATGGACGACGAAGCCGCCCGCGCTGCCAACGACCGGTACGCCGTCCCTGGGCCTGGCCGGGTGATCTTCGAGGCGGCATTCGCCAATCTCGAACCGCACGCCGTCGCCAAGGTCGACTTCCACAAGGACGACCGAGCTTCTCGGTGCGCGCCCAGCGGCGCATGATGCCTGAGGATCGTGTTGCGGATCGCGGTGCGAACTCACGGAGACGGCGTCGTGATCGAGGCGGAGTTACTGAAGGACGGTGGCGCATTCGCTGAAGATCGAACGTCGCTCAACAAGCGGCGCCCGGGGAAGTGTCGAGAACGATCGGTTCTCAACACTGAGCCATGCCGGCAGATCGCCGGATCGCTGGCCGACGGCGCCAAGGACGGAACATGGCCACGACGGCTGCTACCGGTCGAGGCCGCGCGGTCACCGACGGCACGGACTTCTACCGTCTGGCAAACGAGATCGTCTTCGACGTGATTCACCGACCTGTTCGCGCCGGGGCGAGCCGGCTCGACGCTGTCAATGGGTCTGTCAATGAACCCCAGTCGAATCAGGCCAGATTTGACAGCAGAGACACGCGAAATGTCAGGCATTCCGCCTGTAGACAACGCCGCGTAGGCAGACCCTCGCACTTGTAAAGCGGTGGTTGGGGGTTCGAGTCCCCCCACCGGCTCTCCGACCTGGGAATATATCCCGGAAGTGATAACTTCCAGGCCCCAACTCACGGTTTACTCACTACTTTGCCCTGCAAGGCCTTGGGATCTGGCGCTATGCCACATGCCTTCGCGATGCCTCGTGGCCCTGCTCACAGGTCAGTGCGATACATGTGCCGGCGGCGTGGTCGAGCCCAGCGATCCTCGACTGGTGTCGGGCGCTCCCAGAACCGTCAGACCCGTAGGATAGAAATGGCGTACGTCGCCAACGTCAGGAGGAGACCAGTGGCTGGGCTGGGGGAGCACATCACTGCGATGGTCCGCAGCCATGCTTCCGGTGACGACTCAGCGTTCTATTCGGTCGCCCTGCAGATCGCCGCGCGTGAGGCGAAACAAGGCCACCACACTCTTGCCGCGGACATTAAGAAGGCGGTCGACGCATCGCGGCAGGTCACGCCGCGCAGCAACGTCACCAAGCTCACCCAGCCTCGCGGGGATCTCGCTGACCTCATTCTCACCACCCACCCGGAGCTCAGCCTCCGTGACCTCGTCTTACCGCCGGCCTTGACGGCGCAGCTCAAGCAGGTCATCGCCGAGCAACGCCAGCGTAAGCGCCTGCTCGACAGTGGGTTCTCCCCGGTGCACAGGCTCCTGCTGGAAGGCCCGCCGGGCACGGGGAAGACAATGACCGCGTCGGTGCTCGCCCACGAACTGGCGCTGCCGATGTACACGGTTCGTCTGGATTCACTCATGAGCAAGTTCATGGGCGAGACAGCCAGCAAGCTCCGCCTCGTCTTCGACGAGGTCGCGAACCGTCGTGGTGTCTATCTTTTCGACGAGTTCGATGCCTTGGGCGCTGACCGCGCAGGCAACGACGTCGGCGAGGCCCGACGTGTCCTGAACTCATTCCTGGTCTTCCTGGAGCACGCGAGCCCTGAATCCCTGGTTGTTGCAGCGACCAACCACCGCGCCATCCTCGATCGCGCACTATTCCGTCGGTTCGATCTAGTGCTGACCTACGACCGACCGGATGCCAAGCAGGCTGTCGCGGTAATCCGGGCACGCCTGGGATCCTTGACCAAGGGGACCAGCCTCGCCAAGCTCAGCGAGTACTGCGATGGACTGAGTCATGCCGATCTCGTCAAGGCCGCCGAGGCCGCAGCGAAAGCTGCGCTGATGCGCGGCGAGGCGCACGTTGACAGAGACGATCTGATCGCGGCCCTGGCCGCCCGACGCTCGTCCAACGTTGGCTGAGGACCTGCGGCACCTCGATCACCTCCTCGTCATCGAGCACGCCGCCGACGAGGACTTCCATCGAGGAGGCAGCGGCAACCCGCGCGTCCGTCCCGTTGAACGGCGGGCCCACGGTCTTGCGTTGCAGAGCCAGTTGAACCGAGCGTTCAGCGAGGACCTCCACGCGCGGGGCGAGGCCGGTCTCGATGTCGAGGAACTGCGTGCTCTCGGAACGATAGTCGTGCTCGAGGGCGCCGACGCTTCCTATCCTCTGCAGATCGACCCACTGACAACGATGAGCAGGCATCAGACCACACCGAAGCGCCCTCGATGGCTACTGCTGTCCGTGCAACCGTCCGTCGGTGATCAGCCTGAACGGGCAACCGTTTGGGTGGCCGATGAATATCGGGCCCAATTCCTGCAGGTGTTCGAAGACTACCTGACCAAGGTCAGCACTCGGGGTAACCCCGACAGGTGGACGGCACCGGAAGGCAATCCGCGCAATCAAGCGCTCGTCGCCAACATTGCGCGGATCCGTCGTGTTCTTCTCGACGACCTTTGGACATCCGAGGGTGAACCTCTGCGCGAAGGAAAGCGATGGTGGGAGCTGTGGCTGGACATGACGCGTCCGAACCACGAGAACATCGATGGGTTCATCCGTACATACCAGTTGCGGTCGATCCCGAGGTCGATGACCCTCGGTGAGCGTCGCGTCCTGTGGGTCGAGTCCACCTGGGCCCAACTCGAACTCCTGCCGGTCACCAGCATTCCGATCGCCGAGATTCGGCGTCCCGAGTTCGTCGATACCATCGAGGATCTGTCCGCCGTCGAGCAGGGTGAGTACGTCGAAGATCTCGCCGCCAGGCTGAGCCCGGCGCCCGGGCACGCGCCTGCTGTCTGCCATCTCGACAGCGGGGTCAGCCGCAATCACCTGCTGCTGACCGATTCGCTCGATGAGGCCGACCAGCACACCATCATCGGCGCCTCTGGCAACGACCTTCAGGGCCATGGCACCTCGATGGCTGGCCTCGCCCTGTTCGGCGGATCATTGGACGAGTTGCTGATCGGCAACGAAGTCGTCGAGCTGAACCACCGCCTGGAGTCGGTCAAGATGCTCCCGGCTAAGAGCGAGCCGCAACATGATCCGCGTGACTACGGCTCCGCCACGGTCGAGGCGGTCATGCTGCCTGAGATCACTGCTCGACGGCGGCGTGTGTTCTGTCTGTCGATCAGCACGCCGCCTGATCGCGCGGGGGAGCCGACCCTCTGGTCGGCGACGGTCGATGCGTTGGCGGCCGGTACGGCTGTGACGCGCGAGGGCGACGAATTGCAGCTGATCACGACTCCGGACCCGAACGCAGCCAAGCTGATCCTCGTTGCCACGGGCAACGTCGACAACTGCCAGTCGGACTTTCGGACCGAATCCGACACGTCAACGGTCGAGGATCCGGCGCAGGCCTGGAACGTGCTGACAGTTGGCGCCCATACGAACCTCGTCGACGTCCCGGACGACCCGCAGTATCACGGCTGGACGCCTCAGGCCGGCAAAGGCGAGCTGTCGCCGCACAGCCGGACGTCGGTGCTGTTCGACCAGCGCAAGTGGCCGATCAAGCCCGACATCTGCATGGAGGGTGGAAACGTCCTGACCGACGGCGCGACTGGTTTCGAGAATCGGCATCCGCTCCTGTCGCTCCGCAGTACCGGCATCGCGAACGACGTCGCGCTCATCTCCGCGAATGCCACCAGTGCGGCCACCGCCCAGGCTGCCCGGCTGGCGGCCAAGGCAATCGCGCGGTACCCGGACTACTGGCCGGAGACGATCCGCGGCCTGCTCACACACGCCGCCGACTGGACGCCTGCCATGCGCGGCGAGATCGACGCGGCCGGCCCGAAGCGGGACAAGCTCCAGTTGCTGCGACGCCATGGATGGGGCGTCCCGTCCGAGGAGTCTGTTCTCGCCTCGAGTGGCCAGGCGGTCACGATGGTCAGCCAGGACCAGTTCGTCCCCTTCGAGGGCGACGAGCTTCGCGTACGGCGCTTCCGTCTCCACACCCTGCCGTGGCCCAGCGACGTACTACTCGCGCTGGGTGAAGCCGACGTACGACTGCGTGTCACGCTCTCGTACTTCGTCGAGCCGTCGGCATCTCGGCGGGGTTGGCGGCAGCGCTACGCCTACGCATCGCACGGACTGCGGTTCGATCTGCAGGGCACGCTCGAGACTCAGCAGGAGTTCGTCCAGCGGGTCAATCGCGAGGCGCAGTCGGAGGAGGGCAATGGCGCAGGTGCTGCAACTACTTCTGATCGTTGGCTGGTCGGCGCCTACCAGCGGCACCTCGGGGCGCTGCACCAGGACGACTGGTACGGCACGGGCGCCGAGCTCGCCGGCTGCAATTCGATCGCCGTCTATCCGGTCGGCGGCTGGTGGAAGAACAACCGCCGACGGGACAGGTCCGACCTCCCGATCCGTTATGCGCTCCTCGTGTCGCTGCGCACCGCCGCTGAGGACATTGACCTCTATACGCCGATCGCGAACCTGCTGTCGATCCCAGTGCCGATCCAGGCCCAGTGACCGTCTCTCCTGGCCGGGATCTGCGATCTCCCCCAGGGGCAGTACTCGAGGTCTATTCGAGGTTTTGCCAGACCGCGCATTCGTTGCCGTCGTCTCGCGCCCGTGCTGACCAGCGCTCGGTTGGGAGGGCGGAGGCTGACCGCGTGCGACTTGAGCGCCAAGACGGCTAGCGGTGCAGCCAGTCGCGGGCGTCTCCGTCGGGTCCGTACGGGCTCCAGCGGCCGAGGTGCGGTTTGAGATCTTCCGGCTTCAGGTCCGGGTCGATGGGGAAGGCCGGCGGGGAGATCAGGGGATCGATGGCATCCGCGTGGGAGCGCGCCCAAGCGATCCAGGTCGCGCTCTCGTCGGCTGGGTCGACATTGCGCTCGAGTGCGTCGCAGTACTGACGGATCTCGGTCGCGAGCCTCCACCGCTGTACCTCGCCGATGAGTACCTGGCTTCGGTGTGCGGTGATCGCTTGGTCGTTCGCCAGTTCCATCGCCGCTGTCCACAGTCGGCGTCTCTCCTCTTTTGCCTGCGCTGCTTCGGCACGCCGTACGTCGTCCTCGGCTGCGCGGGTCTCGAGTTCGTGGCAGATTTCGGCCAGGCGGTGCTCCACGGTCGAGCGCTTGCGATCTGCCCATTTGTGCTGGCGCCGGCCCCATCCCAGGTCCACGAGGAGGCGATCTGCCTTCTCGGGGTCGGCGGAGTTCGGACTTTCCTGACTGATGGTGATCGGGTACCGGTTCTCTCCGATGACGACCTCGATCACACCGTCGCGGCGCGCGTAGCTCGGTTCGAGGTACTGCGGCCCGAGGTGATAGCCACCGTGGATGTGTCGCTCGGGCACTGGACTGCGCCGTACCTCGTGGCCTCGCTTCGTCAGCTCAGCAGCGAGGGCCTGGAGAATGACGAGGCTGCGATGTCGCAACGGTGCAGGCATCATCAGCCGGTTCTTGTCGGTTTTCAGATCTGCGACCGCTGGGTGCGGGGACCGCAGCCGGTCCGGGACGGGGATCGGCGGGAGTTCGCTGGTTGCGTCGCCGGCGTTCGGATGGGGACCGCTGAGGAGGCGGATCTGCAAGGCGTCCGGGTGCAGTTGAGTCTTCTCGATGCGGGTGCCGGCAGGTGGGAGGTTGTGGCGCTTGGCGAAGTCGATCACCCGGCGCCAGTGTGTCTTGTCCGCCTCCGTCGCCACGTTGACGCGGATCGAGCCCTCGGCGGCGAGTCGTTTCGCCAGTTCGTCGGCGGCGCTGCGTCGTCTGTCGGTCACGGTTGCGGACGCCGGCTTCGTCTGCGCGGGCGGCGTCGGTGAGGCTGCTTGGCCGCTCGATTGCGTATGGCGGTGGATGGGCGTCGTCGGACGAGTTGTGTCCTGTGCGTGCCGGGGATCGTCCGGGTGATGGCCGTTGGCCAGGTAGAACTTGCCCACCTCGGTGATGTCGGCGTCCCAGCGGCCTGCATGCCGATGAATGGTGATCAGTCCTCTGTTGCGCAATGCGCCGGCGGAGGTCCGGGACGGGATGTTCGCATCCCCGCTCAGGTCCTCGCCGGCCGCAATGCGCACGAGGACCTCGCGTTGCCGCTCGTTGATTGGGTCCCAACGCTGCACTGTCGACCACCCCTGCCGATCGCTGATGACTGTTCGCACGCTCGCACACCCACGCAGGCGGAACAACCGCTCAATGTGCCGCGCGCAGATCTGCGCACAGGTCCGATGGCTGGCTGGGTACTCGCGGAAGGACACCCGTACGGATGGGGCCGGGCGCGGTCGATCTGGGCTGTCGCCGCCTCGCGTGCGGCGGGGCCTCAGGCTGGTGTTGCACCGCTGCGGCCCGGCACTGGCGGCTGGCGACGTGTCGTGGTTGCGACCTGCCCGTGTCTAGTGCGGCTGCTCTGAGCCGAAGGCGCACAGGAAGGTCTGGACGGCGTTCCGCGTGACCTCTTCGAGCTCGGTCGTGGTGATCTTTCGGGTGCCGAGGCGGGAGCGGTTCTCCAGCGGCGCGGTCACCAGCGCGCCGAACTGCTCGGCTGCCACGTGGGCGATAGGGCGGCCGGAATCGACTCACTCGCACAGGCGCCTTCAGCCTTCTGGAGTGAGTGGCGAGTTCCGCTGAACGGCCAGTTCGAGTGTCCTTCAGCTGGGCAGAACGACTGGAGACCGGTCGGCATCGTCGCGATCACACTGTTCTCACCGGATTCTTGCCGGCGCGCTGACGATGTCGTGTCCGGAGCACGATGATCCGCGGCGTCGCTCGAGTGTTGCGGGTCAGGGCTGGTCGCCCACGAGAGCGATTGCGCGCGTCTCGGGAACTCCCAGCATCAGCAGGCTCGTGATCGTCGCTGCCCGGGCGCCGAGGGTCCCGTTCGACAGGTCGCTGTCCGCGATGGCGAATACGACGCCGTAGGCAACCTGGCTCAGAATGCCCGCCGGCAGGTGGTGTGCGAACACCTCGCTGTCCTGGCCCCGTTTCACGAGGTCGGCGAGGAGCTCATCGACTGGCCCGAGCAGGCCGTGGATCGCCTCGCCGTACTCGCCCCGGCGCAGCGCCAACAACACTCGGTACCGGTGCGCCACCGGCCAGACGCGGGCGATGAATTCGACCCACGTGGCGTCCGCTTCCGCGTCGGAGGCGTTGACCTCGGTGAGCACTGCTGTCACCTCGATGACGGCCCGTTCCGTGAGTGTCCGAACCAGGTCGAGGCGCGAGGGGAAATGGCCGTAGACCGTGCGACGGACGACGCCGGCAGCGGAGGCGATGTCGCCCATTCCGGCGTCGGGGTTCTCTCCCAGCACATCGAGGGCGACGTCGAGGATGCGATCGCGTGTCTCGTTCATCGACCGCACGCGGGAGGACTCGGTGGGCACGCCACCATTGTTGCACACCAGTGTGCAACGACATAGACTGCACACTAGTGTGCAACGGGAGTTGCGCTGTGCTTCGAAGCTCAGGAGAAGAGAAGAAGGCAATGACCGCACCGATGCCACCGGCCTCGACCCTCGTCCGTCCGTTCACCGTCTCGATCTCGGATGCGGAGATCGACGACGTGAAGCAGCGACTGGCCAGAACTCGATGGCCGGATCCGGAAACGGTGGGCGACTGGTCGCAGGGGGTTCGCGTGGAGAACGCCAGATCTCTGGTCGACTACTGGGAGCGCGGCTACGACTGGCGGCGCTTCGAGTCCGAGCTCAATCGCTTCCCCCAGTTCCTGACCGAGCTTGCTGGGCTGGACATCCACTTCATCCACGTCAGGTCCAAGAATCCCAACGCGATGCCGCTGATACTCACGCACGGATGGCCGGGCTCGATCGTCGAGTTCCTGAAGCTGATCGGCCCGCTGACCGATCCGGTTCGGTTCGGAGGAGACGCCGCCGATTCGTTCGACGTCGTCGTCCCGTCGCTCCCCGGGTTCGGGTTCTCCCAGAAGCCCACGGAGACCGGGTGGACTGTAGCCCGCGTCGCAGGCGCCTGGGCGGAGCTGATGAAGCGTCTGGGTTACACGAGATGGGCCGCGCAAGGAGGCGATTGGGGTGCCGTCGTCACCACCGCCCTCGGGGCCATGCAACCTGAGGGGCTTCTCGGAATTCATCTGAACACGCAGTACGCCTTTCCCGCACAGATCCCCGACACCTTGTCGCCCGAAGAGCGCTACGCCGTGGAGACCCTCGCCCTCTACACCGGCGATCTCGGCGGGTCGAACCATCTTCAGGGCACGAGGCCGGAGACTGTCGGATTCGCCCTGGCGGACTCTCCGGCTGGTCAGGCAGCCTGGATCTACGAGAAGTTCCAGTCCAAGACCGACAACCAAGGGCTCGCCGAGGACGTCCTCAGCATGGACGACATGCTCGACGCGATATCCCTCTACTGGTTCACCAACAGCGCAGCGTCGTCCGGCCGCATCTACTGGGAGAACAGATCGGCCACTCTCGCCGGCCCGAAGCTGACGCTTCCGGTCGCGGTGACCGTCTTCCCGAGGGACATCCCACGCCTGCCACCAAGCTGGATCGAAGACACCTACAGCAACCTGATCCACTACGGCGAGGCCGACAAGGGCGGGCACTTCGCGGCGTTGGAACAGCCCGAGACCCTGGTCAGCGAAATCCGCACCGGCCTGCGCAGCCTTCGTTCCTGACGCCAACGCGCGAGCTCAAGAGCGCCCACGTACCACTCAGGCTTCACTGAGCCGACCAAAGGAACTCATCCAGGTGTGGAACATCGCGCGAGAGGCCTGGCGGGGCGGTTGTCCTCGATGTCTTCTGAAGTGAAGAAGCAGTTGGCCGACTGTTCACAGGCACCTCGCCTGGCGATCGAGAACATCGCGGAGCGGGTGCGAGACGTCAGTGGTGTGGCCGGCTTGGGATCTGGCGCGCCGAGACCTACGTAGCGACATGCATCTACGCAACCAGGCTTCGGAGGCGGTCTTGAGACCCGGACGTCGCGGCCCGCGGCGCCACAGCCGATCAAAGAGACGCTGTTCGATTCGCGAGTCGGCGTGGCCGATCCGGGAAGCGGCGGCACCGCCCGTCAAGGCGGCAGCACTGGGCAGGTTGTCCGTTCCAGACCGATCGCGGCCGGACCAGCGGAGGCCGCGAAGCGGGCATGCTGCGGAACGCGGCACCGACCGGAACAGCATCACCGCAGGCGTGAAGTCGATGTTGGTGTCCTGCGGTAGTCGGCTGTTCCATTCCGAGGATCCGGAGCGGGATTACAGTTCGGGCTGTGTTAGTGGTTCGCGATCTTGCTCGTGGATGTCTCTCATGGCGGCCTCGAGGTGCTGGGCGGCCTCCGGATTTCGGCGGCGGCGGCCGAAGTAGTCGTCGACTGTTGTCGAGGTCTGGGAGTGGCCGAGCTGGTCGGCGATCTGCCGCGGCGTCTGTCCGGCGTTCTCGAGGATCGTTGCGGTGGTCTTCCTGAACACGTGGGCTGTGACCCATTCGAGCTCGTCAGCTAGGGACCGCATGCCGGCCAGCTCCGTGAGCTCAAGCAGAGCGGCCCGATCGGTCTTGGTGAGACGGTAGACGTCGGCCAGAGTGGCAGCCTCGTCGGCGGTCAGGCGCACGCGTCCGGTCTCGATCAGGCTGATCCGAGTTTTGCGCCAGTCGAGCTTGGCAACGACCTGTTCTTGCGTGAAGCCGGCGTTGCGACGGTGGTCGCGAAGTACTCGTCCCAGCTGCTGGCGTCGCTTGCTACCGACCGGACGGCGAGCATTTCGCAGAGCTTTCTGGACGTTGTGGGGGTCTCGGAACCCGCCCTTGCTGTCCGGGAAGATCGGTGCGTCCAAGGAGGTATCTGGTGTCCAACGGGCCAGCAGCATTTCCAGCGCCCAGAGCGGAAGTCCGACGACGCGATCACCGGCCGTGGACTTGACCCGTCTGCGTACCAGTCCTTTGCCCTTGATGCGCTGGATCTGGTGGCTGCAGTCGATCTCACCGGTGTCGCGGTTCAGGTCCCGCCAGGTGACAGCCAGGCTCTCGCCGATGCGTTCGCCGGTGGCCACCATGAACTTGCTCAGATCGATCAGGTCGGCCTTTGTGGCCCTTTCGTCCTGCCGGAGCAGATCGAACCACTGTTCTCGCTCCTCAGCCTCCAGCGCTCGCGGTAGCCGCTTCCGTGAGCTTGCCCGGATCTTGATCTCTCGCACCGGATTCGTGGTCAGGGCGCCGTGCCTGACGGCGAGCGCGAACGTGCCGGTCAGGATGCTCTTGCAGGTCTTCGCAGTAGCAGCGCCGACCTGGTCTCTGATCTCCTTGACGACGTCGCTGATTCGAGGCGTGCTCGCTTCGACCAGGCGCAGTCCTCCGATGCGCGGCTCAAGATTCTTCTCGTACTGGTACCTGTACGTCTCGTGAGTTCCGGGCGCGAGTACGTCCTGGTCGACGAGATCCTCCACCTCGGCCAGGAACAGCTCGGCTGCGGTCGACACCCGATCGCTGGACTTCAGGTGCCCGGTATTCCCGATTCGCTGGCGAGCCCTCAGTGCCTCCCGAAGCCGGTTCTTGGCTTGGTCTGCGGTGTCGCCCCACTTGGCGACCGGTCGAGTATGCCCATCGAGGTCCCGAAAGTACGCCCGGGCTTCGAACTTCCGTGCCTGCCCTTTCTGATCCCGGCTGACGACCCGAGTGGTGATTGTCCCCCAAGTGCCTACTGGCAACGGTTCCCTTGCCATCCGAACCTCCCGACGTGTTCGGCGCCTCAGAAGCACCAGATGCTCAACGTCTGAGCCGTCGGATCACCCGCCAACGGACACGCGACTGCGGCGACCGATCGCGCGAGCCGCGACGTCCCGTTCGGTGACGGCGATATGGAACGCCACGCGGGGCGTCGTGCACCGCAATGCCAACCCGAACGAGAGGTTCGGCTCTTGACCGCTCAAAGCGCCGATCCCCTGACCCAGGCTGACGGGAGCTGCCATCCTGCGGCCGGTGCTGGGCCCGCGTGAAAAGGGCCGGAGACGGCCGTGTTGTCAGCGGGTCCTGGACTTCGAATTCTGGGTTGTGGCTCGTCCGGGTCGGCGCGACGCTCGGACAGGTGAACCGAGTTCGGGTGACGGTCGACGACCTCCGTAGGGCTGTCGGGACTGAGATCAGGCGGAACTGGTCCGATGCGGCCTGGTGCCGGTGGCTCGACGCGGCTGCCGCTCTTCGCGATCAATCGTTTCGCAACGTGGTACTCATCAAGTTGCAGATGCCGAGCGCGGAGTGGGTCGAGGGGCGTCAGGGTTGGCAGCGCAGAGGACGTCGCATCGCACGTGGTGCTTCCGGTATCAGAATCGTCGCTGCCGCGACGGAGACAGAGCGCCCAGCGGGTCGGGTGCAGGGCCATGGTGTCGCGACTGTGTGGGACGTCAGTCAAACTGACGGTCGGCCGTTCCAACTGCCTCCAAGGCGTCAGCCACAAGATTCCTTTGCCGCCTTGGAACAGGTAGCGATCGTGGCGGGCTATCGCGTCGAACGTGGACAGATGGAGCCGGAAACAGGCGGCGCGGAGACCGATCACCGAAGGCGTCTGATCGTTGTCGCGGACGATCTCGAAGTGGCACTGGCCACGATGGGCCTTGCTCATGAGCTGGCTCACCTGCGGATGCACAAGCGTTCTCGTGACTCGGGCTGTTACGGCCTCACCAGGCTGGAAGCGACATCGGCTGCCTACGTACTGCTCTCGCGCTTTGGATGCTTGCCAGATCGGCCATCTGCGGATCTCTTGCCCCGGACGACAAGCGTAGTCGGCAGGACCGCACATGTTCGGCAGATCGAGACGCTGGGCGGCCGGGTCGTTTCCGCGGCAAACCGCCTGTACGCGGCGGCGGAGCGCCACTTGCCGCCGCCCCGCATTCGTCCTGCCGATCCGATTGTCACCGATCGCAGGATCGTGACTCACTCGTTCGACGCGGGTGTTACCGAGAGGGGACTAGAACTGTGAGGCGACAAGGGACCTAGTGCCACCGCCGTCGCCTGAGACTGCTGGACGACGCTGTCGTCGGCGCAGATCGCGTCCGCTGTCGTGTCTCGTCGACGGCTCACGCACGAGGCCCGGCCCTCTGAACGACGAGAGGACAGCGCAACCTCCAGACCTACGACGAGGTGTCGCAACCGTCAGTAGAGATCACTATGTCGCAGCTTCACATGCTGACGAAACCCGTGGCCATCCCAGCGACCAGTGGGTGAGTCGCCGATATCCAGGACTCCTGGACATCGTGTTCCGGGTTTCCGTCGCGATCCAGCTCAAAGAGGCTGGCTCGAAGAGGTTGCCATCCGCAACGCGAGCCAGGGGTGACGGGAATGCATCGAGAATCCGGGCCGACACCGCCAGACGGAGGAGCCCACGACGAGGGACCGGGTGAGCTGGGGCCGCTGAGGTGGTCGATCCGGCGGGCTATTGAGCTGCTGGACGAGGGGATCGACCGGATGGGAGAGCGGCTGACTCGATCGGCCGGGCTCTGGGGTGACTCGCCAACCGAGCCGGAAGTGCGTCCTGGTCGACGCAGAGCTCCGCAGCGTGCAGGTGGGCCTGACCCGTTTTGACGGACATCCGAGATCAGGAGCTTGTGCTCCGGAAGGATGTTCATCATGGAGTCCATGGGCAAGAAGAAGCCGCGGT